>NZ_QSDY01000124.1 GCF_003463825.1 Veillonella sp. AM51-8BH | reverse complement strand
ACAGAGCCTTGCGCACACAAAATGGTTATGCAAATACCACATAGTATTTACACCTAAGTATAGACGTAAAGTTATATATAATCAATACAGAAATAGTTTACGTGAAATACTGAGACGTTTATGTGAATATAAGGGCGTCAAGATTATAGAGGGGGAGCTTATGGCAGATCATGTGCATATGCTAGTATTAATTCCACCTAAAATATCAGTTTCATCTTTTATGGGATATCTAAAGGGTAAAAGTGCACTAATGATGTTCGATAAACACGCAAACTTAAAGTATAAATTTGGAAATAGACACTTTTGGTCCGAGGGATATTATGTAAGTACGGTAGGATTAAATGAAGCTACCGTAAAAAAATATATACGTGAGCAAGAGTTACATGACCAAATAAAAGATAAACTTAGTGTAAAAGAATATGAGGACCCTTTTAAGGGTAGCAAGTAATACATATCCCCTTTAAGGGGACCGTTACGAGTCAATGGCTATGCGGCTTGAACGT
>NZ_QSDY01000123.1 GCF_003463825.1 Veillonella sp. AM51-8BH | reverse complement strand
GGTGTCAACTTCAATAGAATTTAAGAATTCAAAGTTAGAAGAGGATGATTTTGAAAATCTAAAAAAATCATCTTGATCGAATTTTTAAATTAACTGATAATTATTGGTTTACATTCGAGATAATTGATGGCCATACAGAAATATAAAAAAATCATCTTGATCGAATTTTTAAATTAACTGATAATTATTGGTTTACATTCGAGATAATTGATGGCCATACAGAAATAGAAAAAGATTCAAATCTTTCTTTAGATATTATTGAAGCACAATTTATGTATCGGGTTAGAGGCGATAGATATCCAGTCTTAGATAAGGAATATTTTCAATTATTATTAGAGCCACATGAGGACATATTTAAAGAGATATTTCAGCTGTCAGTTGAATCAATTATTAGTGGATTTGAAGCCCTAAAAAAATCACTATATGATAATTTTAACCGTATTCCTATCGAAATACTTAAGGAGTGGAAACGATTTAAAGAATTAAGTGAAAAGAAACAAAAGGAATATTTTGAAAAAAAAGAATCAATGTGGAAACGATTTAAAGAATTAAGTGAAAAGAAACAAAAGGAATATTTTGAAAAAAAAGAATCAATGAGGAACTTATACGTATTAGTGA
>NZ_QSDY01000122.1 GCF_003463825.1 Veillonella sp. AM51-8BH | reverse complement strand
CGGGAGCCAGCCGTCTAAGGTAAAGTCGATGATTGGGGTGAAGTCGTAACAAGGTAGCCGTATCGGAAGGTGCGGCTGGATCACCTCCTTTCTAGGGAGACATACACTAGGCCAAGAGCTTAGATGTCACTTAGGTCGACACTTTGGCACCTAACATTGTTCGGTTTTGAGAGATCTGTAAAGACTCTCAAACATAATATGAATATGTCGCAAGATGTAGTCAGATTATTGTTCTTTGAAAACTGCATAGAAGATAATTATTATATATTTGTAAGGTCATCTCTTAGAATTTCTAAGTAGGTTGACCCGAGCACATAGGAAATAATTCTCTGACTTAATGGTGACGTACATGTAAAATGTACGGCTACAAAAAACGACAATGTATCTAATGCATGTCAATAAAATCTCAAATCAATAGATTTTGATGATTATCAAGGAATACCAGTGAAGCGAAGTCGCCGCGTATTTGTATACGCAAGACGAGCTGAACGCAGTATGACGAAGATAAGCGCAAAATATATTAGATTTTAAGTAAAGATTTTAAGGGCGTACGGTGGATGCCTTGGCGATATCAGCCGAAGAAGGACGCGGTAAGCTGCGATAAGCTACGGAGAGGTGCAAGCAACCTTTGAC
>NZ_QSDY01000121.1 GCF_003463825.1 Veillonella sp. AM51-8BH | reverse complement strand
ATGTTACATTAAATAGACTGTTAATACTATATATGTATTACATGTTATTATCATCTTAATTATAGTATTGGTGATACAATCAAAATTGTACATTCTTATATCATCATTTACATAGCTGGGACCTTCTTTATGCATAATAACAGTCTTCTATAAGTGATAATAAACCGTATGTTATAATTTTAATATATAATACAGTTATCAACGGAATGTTGGTTATTAGTATTCGCTCAACTTGTGGTACAATTGGTGCCGAGTTGTGCATGACTTCAGATATTTCAATAGGCATTTGAGGATATTTGTTAAAGGTGACTTGCCATGTATGATTCCGTTGTGATTCTAGGTGATAGGTCAGATTAGGATAATTCTTATTTATATATTGTTGTATCTCATCCTCACTGTAATGGGAGAGAAGATGACAACCTGTTGTCATTATGAGGGAGAATATAATGAATGGTAATAATACAAATCGTTTAAGAGTAAGTGGTTTCATTGTATATTCCTTTTATAATGCTCTTAAAAGTTTAGTAACATCGTAAATGCTTAAAGAGTATCCATTAATTTGTTGGTCTCTTTAGAAAAGTTTAGTAACATCGTAAATGCTTAAAGAGTATCCATTAATTTGTTGGTCTCTTTAGAAGTTATTTTAATTATATTATA
>NZ_QSDY01000120.1 GCF_003463825.1 Veillonella sp. AM51-8BH | reverse complement strand
ATTAATAAATGTCAAGGGACTAAGAATTATTGGTCTCCGGAAGAAAAATATGAGTTAGTATGCCAAGTTCTTTCTGGTCAAGGTTTAAGAGCAGTAGCTATTGTAGCGGGTATTAACTCTGGACAACTGTATCAATGGGTTCATAAATACAAAACTTTGGGATACAATGGTCTTATTAATAAACCTAAAGGACGACCACCAAAGGATTGCAAAATGAAAGTACCTAAGACTATCTCAACTCGAGAGCTCAAAGAAAGTGAATATGAGGAACTCATTCGCTTACGAGCTGAAATTGCTTATATTAAAGCTGAAAATGAAGTCATAAAAAAAGAGATTGCCTTGAGAGAAGAAAAGGAAGCTGCGCGTCTCAAGGCGAAAAAGCAGCGATTATCAAAACGCTCCGCCAACAAGGCTATCAACTAAAGCATCTTTTAAAAGCTATGCCAATGTCCAAATCTACCTATTATTTTGAACTTACTAAAGTAGATCTTGTAGATAAAAGAAATACAGAGCTCAAAGATGAAATTCAAAAGATTTTTACAGAACATAAAGGTCGGTATGGTGTACGCCGTGTATACCAAGAACTTCTTAATCGAGGCTTTGTAGTCAATCATAAACGAGTACAAAGACTTATGCATAGTATGGGCCTCGCAGGAAAGCGACCAAAGGAAAAGTATCACTCTTACAAAGGGAAAGTCGGTAAAGTAGCAGAAAATATCGTCAATAGAGATTTTAGTACAACTGCACCATTACAAAAATGGACTACTGATGTGTCTCAATTTAATTTCTCGTGGGGAAAATGCTATTTGTCGCCTATTTTAGATATG
>NZ_QSDY01000012.1 GCF_003463825.1 Veillonella sp. AM51-8BH | reverse complement strand
ATTTTTATAACAGCCGGTTTATATGATGGAAATCACAGGGAATGTATATGTTTATAACAATGGATGTATATGTTTGAATTGTTTATAAATAACTTTAATGCATAATAGCATTGCATTTTTTGTATACATAGACCTATAATTTAAGTAAGGACCTAACAAAAAATTAGGTTGATACAAAAATAGTTAGAATTGTTCTCATAATGCTGACTATGTAAGCGGACTGAAGTTATTTAGACCATAAAGTTAACCGATACCGATGAGAGGGAGGTTATCTCAATGAGTACATTGGAACGGCTAAAAGTAATAGCCCATGGATTGGCCATACAATTCGGACCATCTTGTGAAGTACTAATACATGACTTACAAAGAGATCTCGATACATCACTTGTATATATAGAAAATGGTACGATAACGAATCGTCATGTTGGTGATGGTCCATCACATGTGGTTTTAGATGTACTCAACTATGATGATGGTAGTGAAGGTAGATTTGGGTATCTAACAAAAACTAAGGATGGACGGATATTAAAATCCTCTACCATGTATATCCGTGATGATAATGGCAATATTGCATACCTATTAGGAATTAATCAGGATATTACAGAGTTTGTTATGATGCATCGATCACTTGAAAGTCTTATAGGGATAGGTCAAGCTGAGACTGGCACTGTTGAAAAAATTACTACAAGTGTATCGGAACTATTAGATGATTTACTACTAGAAGCAGAACGGTTAGTTGGCAAACCTGGCCCACTCATGAATAAAGTAGAGCGACTAAAAGCTATTAGCTACTTAAATGAAAAAGGGGCTTTTCTTATCTCTAAATCTTCAGAAAAGATTGCGGAGTATTTCAATATTTCTAAGTTTACTCTTTATAGTGATTTAAATACTGTAAAGGAAGAATCCTAGGAGGCAAATATGGACCGAATTCAGTGGAAACGTAATACGATGGCACCATCTAGTGACAAGTTTTTGTCCGTTATGGATGTTAGAGAAATTAAGAAAGCTAAAGCGTTTCATGAAAGTTTTCCACAGTATAGTGTAACTCCACTAGTATCGCTAGAAAAATTAGCAGATATATCGGTGTTAATTCTCTCTTTGTAAAAGATGAATCTTACCGCTTTGGCTTAAATGCGTTTAAGGTATTAGGCGGCTCTTATGCAATGGCAAAATATGTAGCTCAACAAACTGGTAAAAATGTTGAAGATGTACCATATGATGTATTAACTTCTCCACAATTAAAAGAAGAATTCGGACAAGCTACATTCTTTACAGCTACTGATGGTAACCACGGACGTGGCGTAGCCTGGGCTGCTAATAAATTAGGTCAAAAAGCAGTAGTATTCATGCCTAAAGGCTCTACAGAATATCGTAGAAAACAAATTGAAAATGAAGGTGCTACCGTAACAATCGAAGAATTCAACTACGATGAATGTGTACGGTTAGCAACTAAAAAATCTAAAGAAGTTCCAAATGGTGTTGTAGTTCAAGATACAGCATGGGAAGGTTACGAAGAAATTCCAAACTGGATCATGCAAGGCTATGGCACAATGGCTATGGAAACGGCAAATCAGTTAGAATCTGAAAACTGTAAGGTACCAACTCATGTATTTGTACAAGCTGGTGTAGGTTCCCTAGCAGGTGCTGTAGTAGGCTATTTCACTAATTTATACAGCAATGCAACTAAGAAACCTAAATTAGTGGTTGTAGAAGCTGAAGCAGCAGCTTGCTTATATAAAGGGGCTGTAGCTGATGATGGTAATCCTCGTATCGTTGAGGGGGATTTAGAAACCATTATGGCTGGGCTTGCATGTGGCGAACCAAATACAGTTTCTTGGGATATTTTGAGAAACCATGCGGATGTATTCGTATCTGCTCCTGATTGGGTAGCAAGACTTGGTATGCGCGTTGGTGGTGCACCAATTAAAGGTGATACACCAATTACGACTGGTGAATCTGGTGCGGTTCCACTAGGTCTTGTAACGGCAATTATGACAATGCCAGAATATGAAGACTTACGCAAGGAATTAGAATTAGATGCGTCTTCAAAGGTGCTCTGCTTCTCCACTGAAGGTGATACAGACCCTGAAAGATATAAAAACATTATGTGGTATGGTGAAGATCGTTAGGAGGCATTAATTATGGATTTACAAGCAATTAAACAAGCAGCAGCAACTTATGGACCAGCGATGACCAAGTTCTTACGTGAAATCGTAGCATTCCCTGGTGAAAGTGCAGAAGAAAAAGAACACGTTCAACGCATTGAAAAAGAAATGAAAGATCTTGGCTTCGACGAAGTTGAAGTAGATCCAATGGGTAACATTCTTGGTTACATGGGTACTGGTAAAACACTTATTGCCTTCGACGCTCATATCGATACTGTAGGTATTGGTAACCGCGATAACTGGAACTTCGATCCTTATGAAGGTTTTGAAGATGAAACTAAAATCGGTGGTCGTGGTGTATCCGACCAATTAGGTGGTATCGTATCCGCTGTATACGGTGCTAAAATCATGAAAGACTTAGGTCTTTTAAGTGATAAATATCGCGTACTTGTTGTAGGTACAGTACAAGAAGAAGACTGCGATGGTCTTTGCTGGGAATACATGATTAAAGAACGTAATATTCGTCCTGAATTCGTAGTATCCACTGAACCTACTGACGGCGGTATCTACCGTGGTCAACGTGGCCGTATGGAAATCCGCGTAGATGTACAAGGTGTATCTTGCCATGGCTCTGCTCCTGAACGTGGTGACAACGCTATCTACAAAATGGCAGACATTCTTCAAGACATCCGTGACTTGAATGCTAACTCTGCTGATGAAAGCACAGCAATTAAAGGTCTTGTAAAAATGCTTGACCCTAAATTCAACCCTGACCACTACGAAGAAGCTCGCTTCTTAGGTCGCGGTACTGTAACTACTTCCCAAATCTTCTACACTTCTCCAAGCCGTTGTGCAGTAGCTGACTCTTGCGCCGTTTCCTTGGACCGTCGTATGACAGCTGGCGAAACATGGCAATCCTGCTTGGCAGAAATCGAAGCTTTACCACATGTTAAAGAATATGGTGCAAAAGTATCCATGTATGAATATGCTCGTCCATCCTGGACTGGTTTAACATATCCAATCGAATGTTACTTCCCAACTTGGGTAATCCCTAAAGATCACAAAGTAACAGAAGCTTTGGAAGAAGCATACACTAGCTTGTATGGTAACGAACGTATCGGCGCTGAAGATACAGTTGAAATGCGTAAAGCTCGCCCATTGACTGATAAATGGACATTCTCCACTAACGGCGTATCCATCATGGGCCGTAATGGTATCCCTTGCATCGGCTTCGGTCCTGGCGCAGAAGCACAAGCACATGCTCCTAACGAAATTACATGGAAACAAGACCTTGTAACATGTGCGGCTGTATATGCATTATTGCCATCCGTATACTGTAAAGACTAATATCACATAAATTGGATTAGATCTCTTTAAAACGGAAATCACTAGAACATAGTTCATAACTACAAATTTAATACGGTACCTCACCATTTGATGAGGTATCGTATAAAGTTAGATCCTAAGTAGCCCTTTAGGGAATTGAAAGAGAGGACTTATAGATGACAGACTTCAATAAAAGTATTGAAACTTTAAAAGACTTAGACGTTAGCAAAATGTACGGCGAAGATTTCTTCCTTACATGGGAAAAATCTGAAGATGAATTAAAAGGTGTTTGGGCAGTAGCAGATGCATTACGAGCTCTTAGAGAACGCAATATCTCCACTAAAGTATTCGACAGTGGCCTTGGTATTTCTTTATTCCGCGATAATTCTACAAGAACTCGTTTCTCCTTCGCTTCTGCGTGTAACTTGTTAGGTCTTGAAGTTCAAGATTTGGATGAAGGTAAATCCCAAATTGCTCACGGTGAAACAGTTCGTGAAACAGCGAATATGATCTCCTTCATGGCTGACGTTATCGGTATCCGTGATGATATGTACATCGGTAAAGGTAATGCTTACATGCATCAAGTATCTGATGCAGTTAAAGAAGGTCATGAAGATGGCGTATTAGAACAACGTCCTACACTTGTAAACTTACAATGTGATATCGACCATCCAACACAAATTATGGCTGATGCGGCTCATATCATCAAAGAATTCGGTGGTGTAGAAAATCTTAAAGGCAAAAAAATTGCTATGACTTGGGCTTACTCTCCATCTTATGGTAAACCTTTATCCGTACCTCAAGGTGCTATTGGTTTATTCACTCGTTTAGGTATGGAAGTTGTATTAGCACATCCTGAAGGCTATGAAGTAATGCCAGAAGTTGAAGAAATTGCTAAGAAACAAGCTGAAGAAAGCGGCGGTTCCTTCCGTAGAACTAACGACATGAAGGATGCTTTCAAAGATGCAGACATCGTATATCCTAAGAGCTGGGCTCCATTTGGTGCGATGGAAAAACGTACGAAATTGTATGGCGAAAACGACCATGAAGGCATTAAAGCATTAGAAAAAGTTCTTCTTGAAGAAAATGGTAAACATAAAGATTGGGCATGTACTGAAGAGATGATGAGTCTCACTAAAGACGGTAAAGCTCTTTACTTACATTGCTTACCAGCAGATATTACAGGTGTAAGTTGTGAAGAAGGCGAAGTAGACGCAACAGTATTCGATCGCTATCGCGTACCTCTTTATAAAGAAGCAAGCTACAAACCATATGTTATTGCAGCTATGATCTTCTTAAGCAAATTTAAGAATCCTGTAGAAACCTTAAAAGAATTAGAACGGAAGGGAACTGACCGAGTTCAACCGTAAAGTAAACTTTAGGGGCCATCCGTGTTGATGGCCCCTTTTTATTCTTAATAGTTTGTTATGAGGCATAACATGAAAAAAAGAGTTGTAGTAGCGTTAGGTGGGAATGCATTAGGTAATTCCCTTCCGGAACAAAAAATTGCAGTAAAAAGTACAGCTAAAACGATTATTGATTTAGTAGAAGCTGATTGTGATGTGGTAGTAACTCATGGCAATGGCCCTCAAATTGGTATGATCAACAATGCGATGGCTGCATTGACACGAGAAGTAGAAGGACAACCTAATACACCATTGTCCGTATGTGTGGCCATGAGCCAAGCATATATTGGGTATGACTTACAAAATGCCCTTCACGAAGAGTTGTTGAATCGTGGTATTGAACATCTACCAACTATGACAATGGTTACGCAAGTATTAGTTGACAAAAATGACCCTGGATTCCAAAATCCAACAAAACCAATCGGTCACTTTATGACTAAAGAAGAAGCTGAATACGCAGAAAAAAATTACGATTACGTTGTAAAAGAAGATTCTGGCCGTGGTTATCGCCGTGTAGTAGCATCTCCAGCTCCTAAAGAAATTATCGAAATCGAAGCGATTAAAGGCTTAGTTGGGAAACAATTAATCGTTGCTTGTGGCGGTGGCGGTATCCCTGTTACTAGAGAAGGTAATGAACTTCATGGTGCAGCAGCCGTTATTGATAAAGACTGGACAAGTAGCTTGTTAGCACAAGAAATTGATGCAGATGTTCTCGTTATTTTAACAGCTGTTGAAAAAGTAGCTATTAATTTTGGTAAAGAAAATGAAAAATGGCTAGATGAAATAACCGTGGCAGATGCGAAAAAATACGCAGCAGCAGGCGAATTTGCAGAAGGTCTATGAAACCTAAGGTAGAAGCAGCTATTGCCTTTGCAGAATCTAAAAAAGGCCGTGTTTCCATTATTACATTATTAGAAAAATCTAAGGATGGTATAGCAGGAAAAACAGGCACGCGTATCGTATTATAATAATATATAGATTTATAAGTATACATCCAACGACTCGTTGGGGAGGTGCCCGTATGATTATATTAGGAAAAGGTACTGTAATTACTCGCGACACTGATAGACCTATCATTTATGATGGTGCCGTTGCTATTGATGGAACTCAAATTATTGATATCGGAACATATGATGAGTTATGTAAAACTTACACAAATGCAGAACTTATTGACGCTCATAACGGCTTGATTATGCCAGGTTTTATCAATGCACATCACCATATTTATTCCGCTCTTGCACGAGGTTTATCATTGCCAGGACCAGCACCAACTAATTTTGGTGAAATTTTAGAAGGCTTATGGTTCTATTTAGATAATAAATTAACAGCTCCAGATGTGAAGGCTAGCGCATTGCTTACATACTTAGGATGTATCGAAAACGGCGTCACTACTATCTTCGATCATCATGCAAGCTATGGAGAAACCGCTAATAGTTTATCTGTAATTGCTGATGTGGCTAAACAGTTTGGTGTTCGCTCTTGCCTATGCTATGAAGTATCTGATCGTAACGGTGTTGATCAAATGAAAGCAGCTGTTGCAGAAAATGTGCGTTTTGGTAAAGAAGCGAAAAAAGATCCATCTAGACTCGCTGCTATGATGGGCTTACATGCATCCTTCACGTTAAGTTCTGACACATTAGATTATGTGAAAGCACAAAATGAAGACAAGTTAGGTTATCACGTTCATGTTGCTGAAGGCCCTGAAGATGTGGCAGATAGTAAAGAAAAATATGGCATGACACCTGTGAGACGACTTGTAGAGGCAGGAATTTTAGGTCCTAAGAGTATTGCAGGTCACTGCGTACATGTAACTGATCAAGATGTGGAATTATTGAAAGAATCTCAAGCCAAGGTTGTACATAATCCAGAAAGTAACATGGGTAATGCAGTAGGCACAACAGATATCTTAAAACTATTAGGTGCAGGTATCACAGTTGGTCTAGGTACAGATGGTTATACAAATGACATGCTCGAATCTTACAAAGTAGCAAATTGCCTTGTAAAACATGAGCAACATAAACCATATGTAGGCTGGGGCGAAGTTCCTCATATGCTATTTGAAAACAACCGTAAAATGGCGAATGAATTCTTCGATACTACAGTTGGCATCCTTAAAAAAGGTGCCGCAGCTGACGTAATCGTTCTTGATTACGCAGCACCAACACCACTTGATGAAAATAACATCAATGGTCACTTATTATTCGGTGCTAATGGTATGTATGTGGTAACAACTATTAGCGATGGTGTACCACGTATGATTGATCGTAAGTTACAAGGCATCGACAAAGCTGAAGTAATGAACGAAGTTTTATCAACATCTAAAGGTTTATGGAAACGACTAAACCCATAACGCAAGCGCTTTAAAGGAGTGTGACATTATGAGTGACATTATGTATCCGGTAAGTTTCGGAAATTTGATGAACCACATTATGACTGAGTACAAGATGTACAATCGTATTTACAATGTAAATAAAATTCATCGTACGAATCATGATCAACGCTTATCTATCTTTGGTAAATCCATTGAAAATCCTGTAGGTCCTGCAGCTGGCCCTAATACACAGTTAGCACAAAACATTGTGGCATCTTATGTAGCTGGTGCTCGTTGCATCGAATTAAAAACTGTACAAATTATGTACGGTGAAGAATTAGGTATTCCTAGACCTTGTATCTACTCTGTAGACGAAACATACAACGTAGAATGGTCTTCTGAATATAGCTGTGATGAAGCTGCTGATGAATACATCAAAGCTTGGTTCGCATTAAAATTAATCTCTAAAGAATTAGGCTTAGGCGATCCAGATGGCTTCTTGTTCATCATGAGTGTTGGTTACAACTTGGCTGGCATTAAGAGTCCAATGGTTGATAAATTCATCAACACAATGCGCAGTGCATCTCAATCTCCTATGTGGGATACTTGCAAACAATGGTGTCTTGACCATGTAGATGAATTTGAACATATCGATGCTGATTTCATCAACTCTATTAGCGATGAACTTTGCCAAGCAATTACATTGTCTACAATGCACGGTTGCCCAGCTGAAGAAATTGAATCCATTTGTTCTTACCTAATCAGTGAAAAAGGCCTTCACTTATACTTGAAATGCAACCCTACATTGTTAGGTCCAAAACGTATTAGAGAGTTATTAGATAATGCTGGTTTTGAATATATTGACTTTGAAGATCATCAATTTGAAGTTGACCTTCAATTCGATAAAGCTGTTCCAATGTTAGAACGTCTTATCGCTCTTGGTGAAAAACACAATAAGATCTTTGGCGTTAAATTGACAAATACATTCCCTGTACAAATTCACAACAATGAATTGCCAGGCGAGCAAATGTACATGTCTGGTAAATCCTTGTTACCTGTAACAATTGGCGTAGCTGAGCTTCTAAGTGCTCAATTCGGCGAACGTTTACCAATGTCTTACAGTGGTGGTGCTGTAAAACAAAATATCAAAGCTATCTTTGATTGTGGTATCTGGCCTGTAACAGTATGTACAATTCTTCTACAAGGCGAAGGTTACAATACTTTCAAAGCTTTGGCAGATGAAGTTGAATCTACTGATTACAACGCTGCTTTGAAAGTACATAAAGATCTAATCGCTAAACTTGCTAAAGATATTAGTGAAAATAAAATCTTCAAGAAGAGCGATGCAATGAAGAAAAAACGTGAAGCAATGCCATCCTTCCCTGGTACACGTAGCTCTGACTACCACTGCCGCGTAGTGTGTGGTGCTTGCGTTCGCGTATGTCCTAACAGATGTAATGAAGTCGTTACTGTAAATGATGCTAAATTGATCGTCCATGTAGATCAAAGCTGTAATGAGTGTGGTAACTGTGCATGTCATTGCGTAGAACCTTGTCAACCATACAAGGATCGCATTACATTCTTCCACAATGCTGAAGCTTTAGCAGATAGTACAAATGATGGTTTCTACATCACAGGCACTAGCTGTGGCTACCGCTTCAAAGGTGAAGAAGCCGTATGTGACATTGATGCATTACCTGAAGAATTGAAAGGAGTTGTACATGCCTTCTGTAAAGAGCATGTGTACTATGTATCATGATTATCATACAACAAGGGGAATTGGTCTTAACTGATCGAATCCTTACCGGAGATTTATTAATTGATGGCGACAAAATTGTCGCCATCGATGAACACGTTCCTGTTCCAGAAGGAGCTAAAGTAATTGATGCAAAAGGTTGCTATGTATTCCCAGGATTTATAGATCCTCATACACACTTCCAAATGACTAATGCTTTAGCATCTACTGCGGATGATTTTGATAGTGGCACAAAGGCTGCTATCCTTGGCGGGACTACTTCAATTATCAATTTTGCTTCTCCTGAGGAAGGCTCCCTTTGTAAAGGCTTAGAAGTTCATAAGGAGCGTGCCGCAGGGCATTGCTCCTGTGACTACAAATTCCATATGGAACTTGTAGAAATGAATGATACTGTGGCCAGTGAAATCCCAAAAGTGGTTGAAGCTGGTGTATCATCCTTTAAGGTATATTTAGCTTATGGCTTCCGTTTAACGGACCGTGAGATTTATGACGCTATTGAAGCTATCAAACCAACAGGCGCACTTGTAGGAGCTCACTGTGAAAATGGTGATCTTATTGATGCGCTCGTAGCTAATAAACGTAAACGTGGTGAATTAGATGTAAGCAATCATCCACTCACAAGACCTGCCATGATTGAATCGGAAGCGATTAAGCGCTTTAGTACAATTGGTGCTGCATTAGATTATCCTGTACATATTGTTCATGTAAGTTCTAAGGAGGGCCTTGAAGAGGTTATTCGAGAACGGAACCTAGGACATAAAGTGACTTGTGAAACATGTCCACAATATTTAGTGCTCGATGAATCACGATATAATTTGCCTGATTTTGAAGGTGTTAAATATGTGATGAGCCCACCTCTGAGAACAATTCGGGATCAAATGGCATTAAAGGATGCCTTAGTAAATGGTACATTCCAAACGATTGGGTCTGATCATTGTAGCTTTACTTTTGATTATCAAAAGCTAAAAAGTCGATATGATTTTACTCGTATACCTGGGGGTATTCCAGGTGCTGAGGAACGAGGTATCGTAGCTTATGATGTGTTGGTAAATCAATGCAATATGAGCGTTGTAGATTTTATGAAATTAGTTAGTGAAAATCCTGCAAAGCTTTACGGTATGTATCCGAAGAAGGGCACGTTAGCCGTTGGTAGCGATGGGGATATTACAATTGTTGATAAGCGCATTGAGCATGTGCTTTCGAAAGAGTCCGCCCATACAAAGGCAGACTATATACCTTATGAGGGCATATCTGTAACAGGTAAAGTTCGAGATGTTATCCTTAGAGGTCACCATGTGGTACAAGATGGATCCTTAACAGAATCATATCTTGGTGAATGTATTCCTTAATGAGAGGAGGGCTATATATGTACCGCTTTCAAGTGAATGGCACCCAACATGAGGTTCAAGAGGATCAACGTTTAATTGATTTCTTGAGAGCTGATTTGAAATTAACGGGCACTAAAGAAGGTTGTAGTGCTGGTGCTTGTGGTACGTGTACAGTAATTATAGACGGAAAAAAAGCAAAGGCTTGTGTAACTAAATTATCTCAATTAGATGGTAAATCGGTTGTAACGATTGAAGGACTATCTGAACGGGAAAAAGCGGTATACACCTATGCTTTTGGTGAATGCGGAGCGGTGCAGTGTGGTTTCTGTATCCCAGGTATGATTATTAGTGCAAAAGTTTTAATTGATGAAAATAATGACCCTACACCTGATGATGTAAAAAAAGCTATTTTAGGCAACATTTGTCGTTGTACAGGCTATGTAAAAATTGAAGAAGGTATTATGCTAGCAGCAAAAATGTTCCGTGAGAACTTACCAGTTCCTGAAAAGGATACAATTGGTAATGTAGGTGCTCGTTTACACCGTGTAGATGCGGAGGAAAAAGCACTAGGTACTGGACAATACGCTGATGATATCCATATGGATGGCATGATTTATGCTAAAGCATTGCGCTCTAAATATCCTCGCGCTAGAGTTGATCGCGTTGATGTGTCTAAAGCACTTGCACATCCTAAATGTGTAACGGCTTTGACTGCTAAAGATGTTCCATTCAATAAGACTGGTCACTTGGTACCTGACTGGGATGTGCTCATTGCAGAAGGCGATATCACTCGTTATGTAGGTGATGCTATTGCACTAGTAGCGACAACTGAGAAAAAATATTTAGACGAAGTTCTTGCTCTCGTTGAAGTTGATTATACTGAGTTAGAGCCTGTAGTAGACCCATTAGAAGCATTGAAACCAGATGCACCTCAGTTACATCCAAATGGAAATGTATTGTCTCGTCAAACATTATCTCGCGGCGATGTAGATAAGGCTATTGCAGAGGCTGCATTTGTAGTAACAAATCACTATTCCACACCTCAAACAGACCATGCATTCATGGAACCTGAATGTGCTGTGGCATATCGTGAAGGCGATGTAATCCATTTACATTCCGGTAGCCAAAACGTATATGATGATCGCCATGAAGTATCTCGTATGCTTGGCATTCCTGAAGAATCTGTAAAAGTTCACAGCATGCTCGTAGGTGGCGGCTTTGGTGGTAAAGAGGACATGAGTGTACAACATCATGCTTCTCTTGTAGCTTGGCTCACAGGTAAACCAACTAAGGTTCTATTCTCTCGTCAAGAAAGTCTTAATATTCACCCTAAACGCCATGCGATGGAAATGGATATTACTACTGCTTGTGACGCAGAAGGCAACTTGGTAGCAAGTAAGGTAAACATCGTATCTAACTGTGGTGCCTATGCATCCTTAGGTGGCCCAGTACTTCAACGTGCAGGTACACATTCTTGTGGTCCTTACAAATTTGATAACTTTGCCTTTGATGGCGTTTGTGTTTACACTAATACTGTTCCTGGTGGTGCATTCCGCGGGTTCGGCGTAACACAAACTATCTTTGGTCAAGAACAAAATATTGATGAATTAGCTGCATTGGTAGGCATGGATCCTTGGGAGTTCCGCTATAAAAACGTTGTTCGCCCTGGTGACTCCTTGCCAAATGGCCAAATTTGCTCCGAAGAAACTGCATTAGCAGAATGTTTGGAAGCCGTAAAAGATGCATATTACGCATCTGACCGTACAGGTCTTGCAGTATGTTTGAAAAACAGTGGTATCGGCGTAGGTTTACCTGATACTGGCCGCGTTATTTTAGAAGTACGTGACGGCAAAGTTCGCATCCGTACTGGCGCAGCTTGTATCGGTCAAGGTATGGCTACTATGGCTACTCAAGTTCTTTGTGAAACAACTGGTTTAACAGCTGACAAAGTATTTGTAGAACGCCCTGACACAGTACGTACACCAGACTCTGGTACAACTACTGCATCTCGTCAAACAGTATTCACTGGTGAAGCAACTCGCAAAGCAAGTCTTCGCTTGAAAGAAATGTTAGAAACTAAGACATTAGAGGAACTGAATGGTGTAGAAATTTATGAAGAGTTCCTTGGTGAAACAGATCCATTCAACTCTGATAAACCACATCCGAAAAATCACGTTGCCTATGGTTATGGCGCATGTGTAGCAACAATTGGTGAAGATAATAAAATTGCTGATTTACATGTAGCATACGACGTAGGTCGCGTAGTTAACCCTCAATCTTGTGCTGGTCAAGCTGAAGGCGGCGCTATCATGGGTATGGGCTTTGCTGTAACAGAAGACTTCCCTTATAAAGATGGCTATGTAACAGCTAAATACGGCACTCTAGGTCTTCTTAGAGCGACACAATGTCCACCAATTCATGTGAGTTTGATTGAAAAGGGGACACCAGAACAATATGCATACGGCGCTAAAGGTATTGGTGAAATTTCCAGTATTCCAATTGCACCAGCTATTGCAAATGCGTATCGTCGTATCGACGGAGAACCACGTAGATCTTTGCCGATTCAACATACAGGTTATAAAAAATAGAATATTTGCTTAGTGGTTAGGGGCATTAGCCCTTGACCATCAAGGTTCCCACGTGAAGTCGATGAGATTTCTCTAAACTCTATCATGTACGATAGTATGACTATATTATTTACTAGTAACTAAAACGTAAGATATGAGGTGATTCTTATGAGTAAAGCTATATCTGGCGTCGACCATGTAGATGGTATGCTGCCAATCCCGCAATTGTTTGCTTATGGCTTACAGCACGTACTAGCTATGTACGCAGGTGCAGTAGCGGTACCAATCATCATCGCACAAGCGATGAACTTACCTATTGAAGACTTAATTCGTTTGATTACGGCCGACTTGTTCACATGTGGTGTTGCTACATTGATTCAAACATTAGGCTTTGGTCCTATCGGTGGTCGTATTCCTCTTATTCAAGGTGTAACATTTGCTTCTGTAGGTCCAATGATTATGATTGGTCAGCAGCATGATATTACAACTATCTACGGTGCGATTATCGTAGCCGGTATCTTTACATTCCTTGTGGCTCCATTCTTTAGTCGTTTGATTCGTCTATTCCCACCTGTAGTAACAGGCACTATCATTACTATTATTGGTATCAACTTGATGCCAGTAGCAGTTAAATGGATGGGTGGCGGTGCAGGCAGTCCAAACTTTGGGGATCTGCTTAACATTGCTCTTGGTGTAGCTACATTTATTATTGTTATTATAACCTATCGATTTGGTAAAGGATTTATTGGTAATCTAGCAATCTTAGTAGGTCTTATCCTTGGTACAGCCCTTGCTATGCTTTGTGGTGTTACTGACTTCTCCGAAGTAGGTCGTTCTCAATGGGTATCCATTGTAACACCGTTCTATTTTGGTCTTCCAACCTTTGACTTTGCTTCTATGATTTCTATGATTATTGTAATGCTCGTAGTTATGGTTGAAACAACTGGTGACAGTATCGCAGTAGGCGAAATCGTTGATAAACCTATCGGTCAAAAAGAGTTGGCTGCAGTACTTCGTGCTGATGGCTTATCTACTTTAATCGGTGGTGTGCTTAACAGCTTCCCTTACACAGCGTTCGCTCAAAACGTTGGTCTTATCGCTGTAACACGCGTTAAGAGCCGCTTCGTTGTAGCAGCATCTGGTGTTATTCTTATTTTATTAGGTCTTTTCCCTAAATTAGCTGCTATCGTAGCTTGTATTCCAAATGCCGTTTTAGGCGGTGCAGGTATCGCAATGTTTGGTATGATCATTGCCAGCGGTATCCGTTCCCTTGGTAAAGTTAGCTTTGATGGTAACTACAACTTGATGTTAGTAGCGATTAGTATTGGTGTATCCATGATTCCTCTAGCTGCGCCTAACTTCTATGCACATTTCCCAGATTGGGCTCAAATTCTTTTGAAATCTGGTATCACAGCTGGTAGTATCATTGCCGTTCTTCTAAACGTTGTATTCAATGGCTTTGGTTACAAAACTGTTAACGAACCTAATCGTGCAATACGTAAATACCGTCACTTCACACGATTCAAAGGCTATCCTAAACATTTCTATCAATAATATATAGTTAGACGAGTTTATTCTCATACGATTACATGTATTGTCTTTCACAATAGAAACCTTGTTTGTATAGGTAAAACATCTATATACATGTTTTCGATTTTAAAAGGGCTCACTCTAGTTTTAGAGTGAGCCCTTTTTTGTGTGGAATCGTGTACTACTTTGGTATATAATTAAATAATATTATTACAAAGGAGAAGCATTATGAAAGACGAGCGATTTATAGTTACGTATCGAATAGAAGCAGGTTCATATGAAGAAGCAAAAGCAATTGCTTGGGCTGTTCAAGTAGAACAAACCATAGAGTTCCCTTATGAGTTTATTACTGATTCGTATATTAAAGAAAATATCACTGGTCGGTTAGAGAGCCTTGAGCCTATGGAACAAGGTTCTGCATATGTTAATGTTGGCGTTATGCCAAATGCTGTAATTGATGTATCTCGTTACTATGTGGCTCGTATTTCGTATCTTGTAGATACTACGGCATTAGAAGCGACACAATTTTTAAATGTTGTCTTTGGAAACTCGTCCTTACAACCTCATATTTGGGTGGTTGATGTAGAGTTATGTCCAACCCTTTATGATGTGTTTACAGGGCCTCAGTTTGGTTTACAAGGCATTCGTGACTTAGTGCACACACCGACACGACCTATGATTCAGGCGGTTGTAAAACCTATGGGAACACCTAATGAAGAGTTAGCTCGTATGTGTGGAGCTTATACACGTGGTGGGGCAGATGTTATTAAGGATGACCATGGTATCTCTAACCAGTCGTTCTCTCAATTTAAAGATCGGGTAAAGCGATGTGCTGCTATAGTGCGTGAAATGAATGATAAACACGGCAAACATACCTTATATGCAGCTAATGTGTCTGGCGATGGTACAGACGTAATAGAACGTGCTTATTTTGCTAAGGAAGCTGGCGCAACGGCCTTATGGTGGCCTCAGGGCTCGTTGGGTTTGGTTGGCTACATAAACTAGCTAGTGATGAAAAATTACGATTGCCCATTATACATCATCCCGCTTATTCAGGTGGATTTGTAAGTCCTGGCACATCTGGTATAGCTGATTATCTACAATTAGGCTTGTTGCCTCGTATTTTTGGGGCTGATATGCCAATCTTTGTATCCTATGGTGGACGTTTTACTTTCACAGAGGAGCAATGCAAGAGAATTTCGAATTATATTAAACAACCTATGGCATTGATGAAAGCGGCTTGCCCAGCTCCAGGTGGTGGTGTAACAGATGCTCGTCTTAATGAACTAGTTAAGTTATACGGTAATGATACAATGTTCCTCGTTGGGGGCGATATGTTCCGTAGAGGTCCGGATATCGAGTCTAATATGGCTTACTTTGTAGAGCGTTTGACTGACTTATCTGAAAGCAAGTCATGATAGTTTACGGTTATTTAACTTAATACAATAGTTATATCGAATAACTAAGTCACTGACTTTCACAAAAATATGTAAAGAATTATGATTAAGTATATGGAGTGTTTTGATGAGTGAATCCTCACCGTTGGAGGTCCATGTCCTTGCTAGTGGTAGCAAGGGCAATTGTACAGTAATAAAAAAAGGAAACTCCGTCATATTGCACGATGTAGGCATTAGCTGTCGGCGCATCGTAAATGGATTAAAAGAATTGCATATCGATATGGCACAGGTAGAGGGCATATTTATCAGTCATGAGCATAGTGATCATATTGCAGGGCTACAACAACTGTTGAAACGCTTTGATATTCCTGTGTATACGAAACAGGGAACGTGGCGTGAAATACAAGATAAGCTCGTCGTACCAAAGAATCAATTAATTGAACTGACCAAAGGTAGTCTAACATTGGGGAATCTGATTGTAGAACCTTTTGCAGTGAGTCATGATGCAGCAGATCCAATCGGAATAAATGTATTTTCTGGAAACGACAAGGCTACAGTCGTGACCGATACGGGTATCATTTCTGATGATATATTACATAGACTGGATGATAGTACGTTGCTAGTACTAGAGGCTAATTATGATCCTCATATGTTGCGCTTTGGACCGTATCAACCTTTTTTGAAACAACGGGTGGCCAGTGATGAAGGCCATTTAAGCAACGAAATGGCAGCTCAAGCCTTGCTTATGATGAAGCGGCCTGATTTTATGCAAGTTATTCTGGCCCATCGTTCTGAAAACAATAATAATGCAGTTTTAGTAACTCAAACGATTGGAAAAATGCTAGTAGACGGTGGCGTACGCATTGGACCGGAAATGAAATTGCAACATGGTCAGCCTAATGAAATTGTGTCTATGCAATCTGTAAAGAGGTAGAAAATGAGATTTTATGTAGTTTGTATCGGAAAGTTAAAAGATGCTTATCTGCGGGATGGTGTTGCGGAATTCGTAAAGCGCATGCGGCCTTATGGTGGTATTACTATTACTGAATTAAATGAAAGTAAAATTGGCGATAAGCCGAGTGATGCGGATCGAAAACAAGTCGTTGCAGAAGAAGGTGAGCGTTTATTAAAAGCGGTTCCGAAGAGTGCTTATACAGTATTACTCGATGTGTACGGTAAGACAATGTCCTCTGAAGACTTAGCAAAGACTGTAGCAAAATTAGAAGTAGATGGTGTTAGCGATATGGCGTTCATCGTTGGCGGTGCTTTTGGGGTAAGCGATGAACTACGTAGATCTGTAAATTATAAATTATCCTTTAGCCCAATGACCTTTACCCATCAAATGGTACGCTTATTGCTAGTAGAGCAAATTTATAGAGCTTCTAAGATTAATCGTAACGAACCATATCATTGGTAATAGACTTATAAATTATTTATATAATATTCTTATAAAAAAGGAGTTTTATTATGCTATGTCGAATAGTATAATAAAGCAAGATGTATTTGTAAGGAGGAATTCACTATGAAAATTCAAGAAGTAATGAATAAATACCCTGTTACTGTTGGCAAGGATGCGCCGATTTCTGATGTGGCTGACTTATTGGTAAAATATAATTTAACAGCTGTTTCCGTAGTGGATGACAACAATAAATTATTAGGTATTATTTCTGAAGGTGATTTGCTTTATAAAAAAGTTCGCCCTCATGTACCTCACTATGTAAATGTGTTGGGCGCTAGTATTTATTACAATGGCATTGGCGAATATAATGCGCAATTCAAAAAATTGTTAGCATCTCACGTTCATGAGTTGATGACCGACGAAGTCATTACAACTACACCGGATAAAGATGTAGAGGAAATTGTATCTGTTATGCTTGATCAACATTTGAAAAATGTTCCTGTTGTAGATAAGGATTACCATTTGATTGGTATCTTGTCTCGTCGTGACATTATCAAATTGATTGCTAAAGATAACTAATTTGCATAATTATGTAGAACATAGAAAGACCACCCATTTCGGGGTGGTCTTTTAGTGTAAATTGAGAAGAATTGCATTGACCTTGCATTTATGTTATTATTAGGAGTGCATAATATACTACAGAAATTTGGGCGTATTGCCCTTCGAGGAGGACATATTTTAAATGAAAGCAACTGTAAATCCTGTTGATCAACACGTAGTAACGTTAACTATTGAAGTACCTGCAGCAGAAGTAGATAAAGGCATTAAGCAAGCTGTAAAACGCATTGCAAGTCAAGTAAACATTCCTGGCTTCCGTAAAGGTCATGCACCTCGCCGTATTTTGGAAATGAACTTCGGCAAAGACGCTATCATGGAAGAAGCATTCGAAGTATTGGCTAGCCAAAACTACAGTGCTGCACTTCGTGAAAATGATATCGTTCCTGTATCTGAACCAGAAATCGAACGCGAACAATTCGAAGAAGGTAAAGACTTGATTTTCAAAGCTACTGTAACTAAACGCCCTGAAGTTAAACTTGGCGACTACAAAGGCTTAGAAGCTGAAAAACAAGATGCTACAGTAACTGATGAACAAATCGAAGAACAATTGAACAACATCCGTGAACAACAAGCAAAAATGGTTGTTGCTGAAGAAGGCGCTACAATTCAAAAAGACGACTTCGCAGTAATCGACTTCGCTGGTTCCGTTGATGGCAAACCATTCGATGGTGGTGAAGGTAAATCCTACCCATTGCAAATCGGTTCTGGTAGCTTCATTCCTGGCTTCGAAGATCAATTGATCGGCGCTAAAGCTGGCGATGATGTAACTGTAAAAGTAACATTCCCTGAAGACTACTTCGTAGCAGAACTTGCTGGTAAAGAAGCAGAATTCAAAACTCATATTCATGATATCAAACGTAAAGAGTTGCCTGAATTGAACGACGAGTTCGCAAAAGAAGCAAGCTCTTACGAAACTATTGAAGAATTGAAAAAAGATCTTCGCGCTAAAATGGAAGAAGAAGCTTCCCGTCGCGCAATCGATACTTACAATGCTGACTTGATTCAAACAGCTGTTAAAAATGCTACTGTTGAAATCCCAGAAGTAATGATCGAAGATCGTGTAGAACAAATGATTCAAGAATTGGCTATGAACATGGAAGGCCGTGGCTTGAAACTTGATGACTACTTGAAATTCTCCAACAAAACTATCGAAGATTTACGTTTTGAATACAAAGATTCCGCAGCTGAAAACGTACGCGCTGATTTAGTATTAGACGCTATCGCAACTGCTGAAGGTATCGAAGTAACTCCAGATGATATGAACCGTGAAATCTTCATTATGGCTCAAAACTTTGGGGCAGATCCTAAAGAAGTTTGGGATATTATTGCAAAAGAAGGTCGTGTAGCTATGTTGGCAGGCTCTGTAGCTCGCAAAAAAGCAGCTCGATTCATTATTGATAATGCAAAAGGCGCTGAAGCGGCTAAATAATAGTTTGCTCAACTAGGTACATGAAAAGGTGAATATATGTATGTACCAATCGTAGTTGAACAAAGTGAACGCGGTGAGCGTTCCTATGATATTTACTCTCGCTTGTTAAAGGACCGCATTATCTTCCTAGGTGGACCTATTGATGATAATGTAGCAAATGCGGTTATTGCGCAAATGTTATTCCTAGAAGCAGAGGATCCTGATAAGGATATCCATTTGTACATTAATAGCCCCGGTGGTGTTGTAACTGCCGGCATGGCTATTTATGATACTATGCAATATATTAAACCAGATGTGTCTACCATTTGTGTAGGCTCTGCAGCAAGCATGGGGGCAGTGCTTTTAACAGCAGGTGCCAAGGGCAAACGTTATGCGTTGCCTCATGCACGCGTTATGATTCACCAACCATTAGGTGGTGTTCAAGGGCAAGCATCTGAAATTGAAATCCATGCCCGTGAGATTCTTCGTATGCGTGAAGAATTAAATGGTATCTTAGCTTCTCGCAGTGGACAAGATATTGAAGTAGTAGCTCGCGATACAGATCGCGATAACTTCATGAGTGCTCAGGATGCCGTTGAATACGGCTTAATTGATGAGGTGCTCACAAGAGAACCTGTAGAAAGCAAGTAATGGAGGCGCCCATTGGCAAAAGATAAAGACACTATGCGCTGCAGTTTTTGTGGACGCACAAGCGAAGAAGTCCGCAAATTAGTAGCGGGTCCTAACGTATATATTTGTGATGAATGCGTTGAAGTATGTGAACGTATTATTGCTGATGAGTTAGGTGACGTAGAGACGGACGACTTCAACTTAAAAGAATTGCCAACGCCGAGAGAAATTAAAGCTCATCTTGACGAATATGTTATTGGTCAAGATGATGCTAAAATCTCTTTAGCTGTGGCTGTATATAATCACTACAAACGTTTACAAACAGATAATGTAGTTGATGATGTAGAATTACAAAAGGCTAATGTTTTATTCATTGGTCCTACTGGTAGTGGTAAAACACTATTGGCTCAAACCTTAGCGAAAATGCTAGAAGTACCATTTGCTATTGCAGATGCTACAAGCTTAACTGAAGCTGGTTATGTAGGGGAAGATGTGGAAAATATCTTGCTCAAAATTATCCAAGCTGCAGATTATGATATAGCTCGGGCTGAACGTGGCATTATTTATATCGATGAAATTGATAAGATTGCACGTAAGTCTGAGAACCCTTCCATTACACGTGATGTGTCTGGTGAAGGCGTACAACAAGCATTACTTAAAATCTTAGAAGGTACCGTAGCTTCTGTTCCGCCTCAAGGTGGTAGAAAGCATCCAAATCAAGAAATGCTTCAAATTGACACTACAAATATTCTCTTTATTTGTGGTGGTGCATTTGATGGTATGGACAAGGTTATTACTAAGCGTACCGCTAAGAAAACCCTTGGTTTTGGTGCAGATGTACAACGTAAAGAAGAACGTAATATATCGGCTATCTTGAAGGATGTTGTACCTGAAGATTTATTGAAGTTTGGCTTAATCCCTGAGTTCATTGGTCGTTTGCCAGTAATGGTAACATTAGATCAATTGGATAGAGATGCATTGATCCAAATTTTGACAAAGCCTAAAAATGCATTAACAAAACAATATGAAAAAATTCTATCCCTTGATGGTGTAGAATTAACTTTCACTGAAGATGCATTAGAAGAAATCGCTGATGAAGCATTACAGCGAAAAACAGGTGCTCGTGGTTTGCGTGCTATCATTGAAAAGGTGATGAAACGCGTTATGTTTGAAGTTCCTTCCATGCCGGAAGTAACTAAGTGCATAGTTAATCGTGAATCCGTGTTGAGCACAGGTGAACCTATACTCAAAAATGAGGCAGACCAAGACATCCAGTTGAAATCGTAATTCGAAGAAACTCATTTCTGTGTAGGAATGAGTTTCTTTTCATAATATAAATACCTGGAGGAAGTATGAATTTACTCGAAATTGGGATTCCAACCGTACCCCTTAGAGGCATGGTTGTATACCCGAATATCGTGATTCACCTCGATATCGGTCGAGACAAATCCATTAAAGCGGTAGAAGCCGCAATGAACGAGGATCGCATTTTAGCAGTTGTCAGCCAAAAGGATGATGCTGTTGATTCGCCAACTGTTCATGACTTAGCCCAAATGGGTACATTAGTAAAAATTAAGCAAATGTTACGCTTGCCAGGTGGTATTGTACGTGTTCTTGTAGAGGGCATTACACGTATTCGCGTAATGAATATAACAAGTATGGATCCGTACTATGTAGGGGACTACGAGCGTGTAGCCTCCGAATTTGAAGACGATGTTGAGTTAGAAGCCTATCGTCGTTTAGTGCAATCTAAGTTTGGCGAATGGGCTGAAGAGGCCAAATCTGTTACCGATGAAGGCGTAACACGGGTTATGGAATTACGTGACCCTTGTGAATTAGCTGACCAAGTTGCGTTCTTGTTGCCTATTAATAATACTAAACGCCAAGAGTTACTTGAAGAGTTATCCGTAGCTCGTCGTTTAAATATGATCGTAGGCATCTTGAATATGGAATTACAAATTTCTGATTTGGAAAATTCTATTAATAATCAAGTTCGTCAATCTATGGAAAAAGCGCAAAAAGAATATTTCTTGCGTGAAAAAATCCGAGTTATCCACGATGAGTTGGGTGACAAAGGAGATCCAGAGGAAGAAGCAGAAGAGTTACGTGTTAAATTGAAAGCACTCAACCTTAGCGAAGATGTACATGAACGTATCGATAAAGAAATCTCTCGTTATAGTCGCATGCCTCAATTGATGCCAGAAGCAACTATTTTGCGCAATTACCTAGATTGGGTGTTAGCGTTACCTTGGAACGAATTGACTGAGGATCGCTTAGATATTAAAGAGGCTCATGATATGCTTGAGGCTGATCATTATGGCCTTGAAAAGGTTAAGAAACGCATCCTTGAATTCTTAGCTGTTCGTAAGTTAACTGGTAAGAATAGTGGCTCCATTCTTTGCTTAGTTGGACCACCAGGTGTTGGTAAAACATCCTTGGCTACGTCTATAGCTAAAGCAATGAACCGTAAGTTCATCCGTGCATCTTTAGGTGGTGTACGTGATGAAGCTGAAATTCGTGGCCATCGCCGTACGTATATTGGTGCATTGCCTGGTCGTATGATTCAAGGCCTCAAGAATGTAGGCACTAAGAACCCTGTATTCTTATTGGATGAAATTGATAAACTTGCATCTGATTATAAAGGCGATCCATCCTCTGCATTGTTAGAGGTATTGGACCCTGAACAAAATAGCACATTTAGTGATCACTTCATTGAAGTACCATTTGATTTCTCCGAAGTATTCTGGATTACAACGGCTAATGTTGCATCCAATATTCCAGGTCCATTGTTAGATCGTATGGAAATTATCGAATTATCTAGCTATATGGAACAAGAAAAATTAGAAATTGCTAAGCGCTATTTAGTACCTAAACAAATCAAGAAAAATGGCCTTGAAGATTACAAGGTTAAATTATCTGATGCAGTGTTGAAAAAGGTAGTTTCCGAATATACTCGTGAAGCGGGTGTTCGTACCTTAGAAAAAACGATTGCTAAGATTTGTCGTAAGATTGCTTATAAAGTCGTTGAAGAAGGTGGGGATGCACCGAAAGTAACGACAAAAAATCTTCCCGAATTCTTGGGTGCACCAATTTTTGTTGACCAAGAGCGCGAAAAGAAACCGCAAATTGGCTATGTAAATGGTCTAGCTTGGACTTCTGTAGGTGGCGTTGTATTGCCATGCGAAGCAACAACTATGAACGGTACAGGTAAACTTGCATTAACTGGTAGCTTAGGTAAGGTTATGCAAGAGTCTGGTCAAGCTGCAATGAGCTATATTCGCCACAATGCAAAAGCCTTAAAAATTGAAGATGATTCTATAAGAAACTCGATATACACGTTCACTTGCCAGAAGGTGCAACACCTAAGGATGGCCCTTCCGCAGGTATTACGATGACATTGGCTATGGTATCTATTTTAACAAATCGTAAGGTTCGTTCTGATATTGCCATGACTGGTGAAATTACATTGCGTGGCCGTGTACTACCAATCGGCGGTTTAAAAGAAAAGTTATTAGCAGCCTTGTCTAATGGTATTAAAGAAGTATTGATTCCTAAAGGTAATGAAAAGGATATTGCAGAATTACCTGATATTGTAAAAGACGGTCTCATTATTACGCCAGTTAAGACAATGGATGAAGTATTAGCAAAGGCACTTGTGTAATGCAAAAAAAGAAAAAATCCACTAAACAAATGGGCCCAAAACCACAATATACACGAAAAGAACCGAAGGGGCCTCGTATTATAGCAGCAAAATATAATACTTCCTGTGTTAAGGCTGATCAATATCCTGAAGGGGATACTGTGGAAATAGCCTTCATCGGGCGCTCTAATGTGGGCAAATCTTCGTTGATTAACTCGTTGTGTAATTATCGTGGGTTGGCTCTCGTTAGTGGCCAACCAGGTAAGACTAAGACAATTAACTACTTTGATATTGAATCAAAAGAGGATATTTCTGAAACAGAGGAACGCAGATATAACTGGTTTCTCGTAGACCTTCCTGGTTATGGTTTTGCAAAGACAAATAAGGGAAACCGCAACTTGTGGTCTTCCTTTATTGCCGATTATATTTTACATTCTGAACGATTGATGTTGTTGTGCTTACTTATCGATGGCCGTCATCCAGAGATGCCTATCGATAAGGTGGCCTATGATTGGCTCGTTGAAGCTGGTGTACCATTACAAATTGTAGTTACTAAAGCTGACAAACTAACGGCTAAAGAGAAGTCTGCGAACTTGGCTAAAATTAAGGAAATGTATCCAACGAATACACCGCCTATTTTATATAGCTCCTTAAAACACACGGGACGTGAACTTTTACAACAACGCATCAATAAAGTTCTAGTAGGAGATGAAGCATGAGTCAAACCAATGAATTAGAGATTATGGAACGCATTGCTCTAGATTTAGAGGGTGTGGAAGAGTCTCTTGCATCATCTTTTAATACAGGTGCAGAAGACTTTAATGCACTGATTCGACCATTATCTGCTGCAGGTGGCAAGCGCTTGCGCGCGCAATTATGTTTATTGATTGCTAATGCAGGTACATCTGTAGAACGTCAGCGTATTAGAATTGCTGAAGCCGTAGAGATGCTTCATTTAGCGACTTTGATTCACGATGATGTGTTAGATCAAGCAGAGATTCGTCGAGGCGAAGAAACGATACATATGCATAAAGGAAATAAGGTAGCTATTCTTAGTGGTGATTACTTGTTTGCTAAAGCATTCCAAATTGTATCTGAAATGCCTAATATGAAATATTTGCAGATTTTTTCTCATATCATTACTTGTCTTGTGGAAGGCGAGTTTATGCAGATGGAAGATGTGTATCGCATCGATCAAGGGATTGAGCGCTATATGACTAAGACCCAAAAGAAAACAGCTGACTTTATGGAAGGCTGTATGGAACTTGGTGGCCTATTAGGGGGCTGGAGCGAATCTGAAATCGTTGAGTTGAAAAAATATGGTCATGCTCTGGGCATGGCATTCCAAATTACTGATGATATTATGGATTATCGTGAAACAACAGCGACGACTGGTAAACCCGTGGGGAATGATCTTCGCGAAGGTTTATTGACATATCCGTTGTTAAGTATCGTTAATGATGATAATAAAGATAAATTGCTTGAGGATATTAAAGCCTTGAATAATGGCGGCGATGAGCAGGCTATTATCGACTATGTTATCGGTCAAGGCGGTATTGATAATACATTAGCTGTAGCTGATCAATATTGCAAAGATGCTTTGGCAGCACTCGACGCTGTTCGTGATTTCCCAGGCAAGGAATTCCTTGTGATGGCGGTAGAGAATTTAGCTGATAGAAAGGTATAATATGGAACCATTCGAACCAAAAACGGACTTCGAATATCCCATACAAAAACCTTCTTTTGATAGTGTAGTTCGTCAAAAGCGTCGCGAAGCCAAATTAAAGGCTGAACAAGAACAGTATAAGGTGGTAAAACAACAGGTTCCTGAGGAACCTGAGGACGAGCCAATTTATACTGAGATGGAACAGAAAATGATGGACGAGGCGAGGGAAATATCCCTTGTAGGCCATCTATCTGAATTGCGAAAGCGCCTTATTATAATGGCTGTTGCAGTAGTCATAGGAACATGTATTTCTTATTATTATGTAGACTTCTTATTGGAAATACTCCTAAAGCCAGCTGGTAAGCTCTATTATATGAAACCGACTGAGGCCTTCTTTACCTATATGAAGGTGTCCATAGTAGGTGGTCTTATTATAGGAGCGCCTATTATATTGCATCAAATCTGGCTATTTGTTAAGCCCGCCCTTACGGTGCGAGAAAAACAGCTATCTAACTGGATTTTACCAGTTGCAATAGGCCTATTTGGCATAGGTATTGTGTTTTCTTATTTCCTTGTACTACCAGCAGCCGTTAAGTTCTTTATGGGCTTTGCTACAGACGAATTACAACCGTTATTTTCCATCGGTCAGTACATGGACTTTGTATTGTCCTTTGTATTACCCTTTGGATTTATCTTTGAGTTGCCGTTGATTTTAATCATCTTGGGATATTTCAACTTAATTACATCACGTTTTTTAAAAACGAAACGTAAGATATTTATTCTTATATCCTTTATCATAGGTGCTGTCATTTCACCAACACCGGATATGTTCTCTCAAACGATGATTGCATTGCCTATGATATTGCTATATGAAACGAGCCTATTTGTATTGGCTAAGATTATGAAGCGCTAAGGAGTTTATTTAGGAGGAACGATGAAAACCTACGAAAATTTAACCACTTATAACCCCGGTGAAATAGAAGGGAAATGGTATTCATATTGGGAAAACCAAGGATACTTTCACGAAGAAGTAGACACTAATAAAGAACCATTTAGTATCGTGTTGCCGCCTCCTAATGTAACTGGTATGTTGCACATGGGCCATGCTTTAGATAATACATTGCAAGATATCCTTATTCGTTTCAAACGCATGCAAGGCTACAATGTATTGTGGATGCCAGGTACTGACCATGCTGGTATTGCTACACAAATTAAAGTAGAAGAAATGCTCGCTAAAGAAGAAGGCAAATCTCGCTATGATTTAGGCCGTGAGAAATTCGTAGAACGCGTATGGGAATGGAAAAAAGAATACGGCGATACTATTGTAAAACAAATTCGTAGCTTAGGCGCATCTTGTGACTGGTCTCGCGAACGCTTTACATTAGATGAAGGGTACTATCATGCAGTGCGTGAAGTGTTCGTAAAGCTTTATGAAAAAGGCTTAATCTATCGCGGTGAACGCATCATCAACTGGTGCCCTCGTTGTGCTACTGCTTTATCTGATGTTGAAGTTGAACATGAAGACGAACATGGCCACTTATGGCATATTAAATATCCTGTAAAAGGTGAGGATAATCGTTTCGTAGTTGTTGCTACCACACGTCCAGAAACAATGTTCGGTGACGTAGCAGTAGCAGTAAATCCTGATGATGATCGTTATAAAGACCTCATCGGCAAAACATTAATTTTACCATTTGTTAATCGCGAAATTCCTGTAATTGCCGATGATTATGTAGATGCTAGCTTCGGTACAGGCTGTGTAAAAATTACGCCTGCTCATGACCCTAATGACTTTGAAATGGGCCAACGTCATAATTTGGAATCCATCGTTGTTATGAACAATGATGCGACAATGAATGAAGGTGCTGGCAAGTTCAATGGCATGACTCGTGAAGAAGCTCGTAAACAAGTTGTAGCTGAACTCAAAGAACTAGGCTTACTTGAAAAAATCGATGATCATGACCATGCAGTAGGTCATTGTTCTCGTTGTAACACAATTATTGAGCCAATGGTATCTAAACAATGGTTCGTAGATATGAAACCATTAGCAGAGCCAGCTCTTAAGGTTGTTAAAGATCACGAAGTAGAGTTTGTTCCTGAACGTTTTACAAAAACTTATGTAAACTGGCTTGAAAACATCCGCGACTGGACGATTTCCCGTCAATTGTGGTGGGGCCATCGTATTCCTGCATGGTACTGCGATGACTGCGGCAAAACAATCGTAAGCCGTGAAGACATCACTGAATGTCCTCATTGTCATGGTCATGTAACACAAGATCCAGACGTTCTTGATACATGGTTCAGCTCAGGCTTGTGGCCATTTGCTACAATGGGCTGGCCTGAACAAACTCCTGAGCTTAAACAATGGTACCCAACAAATGTTCTCGTAACTGGTTACGATATCATCTTCTTCTGGGTAGCTCGTATGATCTTCATGGCCCTTGAGTTCGAACATGAAATTCCATTTAAACATGTATTTATTCATGGTCTTGTTCGCGATAGCCAAGGTCGTAAAATGAGTAAATCCTTGGGCAATGGTATTAATCCTCTTGAAGTTATCGACCAATATGGTGCCGATGCATTGCGCTTTACTCTCGTAACTGGCAATACACCTGGTAATGATATGCGCTTCTATATGGAACGTGTTGAGGCTAATCGTAACTTTGCCAATAAGATTTGGAATGCATCCAAATTTGTATTGATGAATCTTACAAATTATGATGAAAGCTTTGTTCCAACTGCAGATGATTTGACATTAGCAGACCAATGGATTGTTCAAAAATATAACGAAACAGTACAAAGTGTAACGTCTAATCTCGATAAATTCGAGTTAGGTGAAGCTGCAAGTTCTGTATATGATTTCATTTGGAACACATACTGTGACTGGTATATTGAGTTAGCTAAACCTCGTTTATACAACGATGGTAATGAACGTGATCGTCGTACAGTTCAATATTTACTTGTAACAATCTTGCGTCACATGCTTGAATTGTTACATCCATTTATGCCGTTCGTAACAGAACATATTTGGCAACATTTACCTCATGAAGGGGATAGCATCGTTGTTGCAAAATGGCCTGAAGCATTAAAGTTTGATAATCTTGAAGGTGCAGCACGTCAAATGGAAGTTATGATGGATGCCATCAAAGGTATTCGTAACATGCGTGCTGAAATGAATGTGCCTTTAGGTAAAAAAGCTGAGGTTATCGTAGCACCAACAGATGAAGCATTAGCTCAAACTGTAGCAGATCATAGCGATTACTTCGTTACATTAGCTTGGGCTGAGAAGGTAACAATTCTTGGTGCCGATAATCCAAAACCAGAAAATGCAACTGTAACAGTTGTAAATGGTATGGAAGTATATCTCTTACTTAAAGACTTGATCGACGGTGAAAAAGAAAGAGAGCGTATTGCAAAGGAAAAAATCCAAATGGAAAAAGAAATTTCCCGTTTGGAAGGCAAATTGTCTAACCAAGGCTTCCTCGCAAAAGCTCCAGAAGCTGTAGTAGCAAAAGAAAAAGAAAAGTTAGAAGAATATAAACAAAAACAACAAGCGTTATTGGAACGTGAAGCGTTCCTTGAAACCTTATAATAGGAGGTTTATATGACATATCAAGAGGCCTTAGCCTATTTAGAACAGGCATCTTCATTCGGTATTAAGCCTGGCCTTGAACGAATTACAGCGCTTATGGAAGCCCTTGGGAATCCACAAGAAGACTATAAGATTGTTCATGTAACAGGAACGAATGGTAAGGGCTCGGTTACCTCATATATTTCCTACGCACTGTTTACAAGTGGACTACGGGTGGGGCGATTTACATCGCCTCACCTTCAATCCTATACGGAGCGAATTCAAATCAATGATGGAAATATAACAGAGGAAGCCTTCGGTAATCTAATTAGTCGTGTAAAAGTGGCAGTTGATACTATTATTACTAATGGCATAGAAGCGCCAACACAATTTGAAATTTTGACGGCCGCTGCCTTTTTGTTCTTTAAAGAACAAGATGTGGACTATGCGGTGGTGGAAGTTGGCTTAGGTGGATTACTAGATTCTACTAATATCGTGACACCAAAGGTATCGGTTATTACCAATGTAACAATAGACCATCAAGCGTATTGTGGTGATACTATTGAGGAGATTGCGCAGCACAAGGCAGGGATTATTAAATCTAAAATTCCTGTTGTAACGGCTGCACAGGATGCTCCTCTTCGTATTATTGAAGAGGTAGCTAAAGAGAAGCATGCTAGAGTGTATGCTTTCAATAAAGACTTTGGTATCGATAGTCGCAGTGCTGTAACTGGTGGCCAAATGATTACGGTTAGTACTAATGATACCGCTCCTGCAATGTTGTTTACGACGATGGCAGGTATCCACCAATCTGTTAATCTTGCGTGTGCATTAATGGCTGTGCGTTTACTGATGAAAGATGACACTAACATCAGTGAAGAAACGATGCGTGAAGGATTTGCTCGCACTACGTGGGCAGGTCGATTTGAAGTTAAACGAGGCTTGGATCGCACGTTTATCTTTGATGGTGCTCATAATGCGGCAGGTGCTGAATCTTTCAGTATGACCTATGCTGAATTATTTAAGGACACTCCAAAAACGATTGTGATGGCAATTCTTAAAGATAAAAATCAAGATGCTATTATCCGCGAAGTTGTTAAGGCGGGCGATACGGTCCTAGTTGTACCAGCTCCAACAGATAGAACTGAAGTGCCAGAGGTTTTAGTTGAGAAAATACGTCACATCGTTCCAAAAGCTATAGCGCAAACAGCAGATTCTGTTGAAGACGCATTGGCTTTAGCATATAAACATACAAAAACTGGTGATATTATCACTGTTTGTGGTTCTTTATATATTTTAGGAGATGCTCGTCAGTGGTTTAACCATGAGATGAGTCACTAAGGTGAGCCTATGGAACTCTCACTTATTCCTAATCAGAAGAGAATTACATTCTATATTGAACGTTTAATTTATGGCGTTGTTGTGGCCATGCCTTTGCAACCAATGGTGGGTGATGTGCTCCTTTGGTTAGCGATAGGCCTTGCACTATATGATTTAATATCTAGTAAATCTTTGAGCTTACCAACAGGCTATTTATCGTGGTCTGTTATGATCTTTGTGATATGGACTGGCATATCTTCTATAGTGTCAGAAAATTGGGATTGGTCAATTCAAAGTTGGTTTTATCAAATTGTGGCCAGTGGCGGTATGTATTATTTGGTTCGTACATACATTCAAACGCCTAAACAGTGGAACTATTTTCTTCGTGCCTTGCTAGGTACTGCAGTTCTAGTGTGTATTATAGGTGCGTATCAATATGTATTTGTTCCTAATATACATATTAAAGAGTGGGTAGATGCGGCACAGTTCCCTAAATTGATGCGTCGCATGTCGTCTACATTACAAAATCCTAATTTATTGGGCGCCTATCTATTGATGGTACTCAGCGTATGTATCAGTTATATCTTGGTATATATGAAGGAAAATCGTACGCGCGAAGTTATTTCAATGCTAATTATAGGTATTATATTATTCTTAACGATGCTATTAACCTATTCTCGGGGAATTTGGATTAGCTTCGGAGCGATGATTTTGTATTGGGCAATCTTTGTGGAGCGAAGATTATTCTTATCCCTATTAGCAGTGCCAATAATTTTGTACTTTTATGATGGTGAAATAGCTTCAAGGCTGTGGTCTATATTCCAAGGTCATGATACATCCGCTGATCTTCGATGGGCCTTATGGGATAGTACTATGTATATCGTACGAGAAAATCCTATCTTTGGTATTGGGTGGAATACATTTTATTTAGTATATCCAGATTATAATTACTATATTCAAGGACCTCACGTCTTGATGTATCATGCTCATAATTTATACCTTAATATGTTAGCTGAAGCCGGTATCCCCGGATTGCTATCATTCCTAGCAGTTATCGTAGGTCATGTTATTACATCTATAAGACTTAAAGGGGATATATTCCGTCAAGCTGCGCAAATTGGTGTAGGAGCGTTGGCTATAGGTGTTTTATTTAGTGGCTTATCTGATTTTGAGTTATACAGTCATCAAGTGACTATTGTGTTTTGGCAATTGTTTGGCTGGGTAGGGGCCTTTGTAAAAGTTCAGCTGTCTGCTGATAAATCTACATAATTTCAGTAGCTTGTATAATTAGTATGTTTTATAGTAGATATATAATTTCATAATATGGTATACTTAATACATACCTTAGGTAGGTATGTATTAAGAGGTTATAACCGGTTTTCTAATGTTAGACATAATTGAACATTATCGTTGGCATTTGAAAGCCGGTTTTTTGTATATCTTTGTATCTTTATAGGGAGGTGTATGGTCTAGTTCTTGTGTGTGAGATGTTGTTTTATATTGAAAAGGGTCTATATATTGTATAGAGAGAGTTCGATTTAATTGAAAAACATCAATATGTGCCATAAATCGATAATTCCTGTGAGTTATAGCGATGTGAATAAAACTTATGTGAATATATGAAAATCTATGCATTTTAATCATAATGCACCCATAAAATGTATAAAAAAATACATTTTAGTCATATAAGTTGACAATACGTTGGATGTGGACTACGATGAAGTCGGTTTAAGGAACGACCAAGAGATCAAACTGTCGTTTATACAATGTTACTCTTAAAGGAGATGGTAATGGTGATAGACATCAAAGACCGCGTTAAATGTGCGGCCCTCCAAGGTAAAATTGTCACTGCTTATGATGCAGCTCTTTTGATTAACCCTAACGATAAAGTTGGTATTTCCGGCTTTACTCCATCTGGTTATGCAAAAGCAGTGCCATTGGCATTGGCAGAAAGAATGGAAAAAGAACCATTCAAAATCGATTTGTGGACAGGTGCTTCCGTAGGTGATGAAGCTGATGGCGCGTTAACTCGTGCTAACGGTATCAATCGTCGTTTCCCATATCAAACAAATGGGGATACACGTAAAGCCTTAAATAGCGGTGCTGTTAAATACATCGATATGCATTTAAGCACAATGGCACAAAATGTTCGCTATGGTTTCTTTGGCGATTTAGACGTAGCTATCGTAGAAGTTTGTCAAATCAACGAAGATGGCTCTTTAGTACCTACAACATCTGTTGGTAACTCTCCAACATTTGTTAGTCAAGCTAAAAAGGTTATCGTAGAAGTAAACGTATCCCAACCACTTTCCTTGGTAGGTATGCATGATATCTATGAACCACTCGATCCACCACATCGTAAACCAATTCCATTGGAAACACCTGGTGATCGTATTGGTACTGAAGCAATTCCTTGTGACCCAAGTAAAATTGTTGCAGTTGTACCTTGTGATGTTCCTGATACAACAAGACCTTTGGCACCTATCGATGATGATGCAAAAGCAATGAGTCAACACCTTATCAAATTCTTCGAACAAGAAATTGCAGAAGGTCGTTTACCTAAAAACTTGCTTCCATTACAATCTGGTGTAGGTTCCGTAGCGAATGCGGTAATCAGTGGTCTTGCTAAAGGCCCATTCACAGATTTGTCCATCTATACAGAAGTAATCCAAGATGGTATGTTCGACTTGATCGATGCTGGTAAAGTAACTGTATGTTCTGGTACTGCATTAAGTCCTTCTCCAGATGGGTTGAAACGTTTCTATGCGAATATTGATGAATATCGTAAAAAAATCATTCTTCGTCCGCAAGAAATTTCCAACAACCCTGGTATTGCTCGCCGTATTGGTGTCATTGCCATGAATACCGCTATCGAATTTGATATTTTTGGCAATGTAAACTCTACTCATATTATGGGTAGCAAAATGATGAATGGTGTTGGTGGTTCTGGTGACTTTGCACGTAGTGCATATCTCACTATTTTCTGCACTAACTCCGTTGCTAAAAATGGCGACATCAGTTCTATCGTTCCATATGTATCTCATGTGGATCACCCAGAACATGACACTATGATTTTCTGTACAGAACAAGGTGTTGCTGACTGCCGTGGTTTGAGCCCAGTGGAAAGAGCTCGTTTAATCATTGAAAAATGTGCTCACCCAGACTACAAACCTATGTTAACTGAATACCTAGAAAAAGCATTAGCTGCGACAAAGAATGCCCATACACCTATGTTGCTTGATGAAGCTCTTTCTTGGCATAAACGCTTCACAGAAACTGGAAGCATGAAAAAATAACCTGTTTTTTTAGGAGGATGATGAAAACATGGCTTACGAAAACTTAAAAGCCCAAATTGCTGAGTACAACAAACTTTGTGACGAAAAAAGTGCAAAAACTCCAGAACGTCAAAATTTAAAATACAACCGTGTATATACACCAGTTGATATCGAAGGTTTTGACTATGAACGTGATTTGGGTATGCCTGGCGAATTCCCTTACACTCGTGGCGTACAACCTACTATGTACCGTGGTCGTTTCTGGACAATGCGTATGTATGCAGGCTTCGCTACAGCAGAAGAATCTAACAAACGTTACCGCTACCTAATCGAGTCTGGTGCAACTGGTCTTTCCTGTGCATTCGACTTACCTACACAAATTGGTTATGACTCCGACGATGCAGTTGCAGAAGGCGAAGTTGGTAAAGTAGGTGTAGCGATTGACTCCTTGGCAGATATGGAAATCTTGTTCGACGGCATCGATCTTGGTAAAGTATCCACATCCATGACAATCAACGCTCCAGCATCCGTTTTGTTGGCAATGTATATCGCAGTAGCTGAAAAACAAGGCGTACCTTCCACAGAATTGAAAGGTACAATTCAAAATGATATTTTGAAAGAATACGCAGCTCGTGGTACTTACATTTTCCCACCAAAACCATCCATGCGTTTGATTACTAATATCTTCGAATATTGTTCTCAAAATGTTCCAAAATGGAACACAATCTCCATCTCCGGTTACCATATCCGTGAAGCAGGTTCCACAGCAGCTCAAGAAATCGCATTTACAATTGCTGATGGTATCGCATACGTAGAAGCAGCTTTGAAAGCTGGTCTTGATGTTGATACATTCGCTGGTCGTCTTTCCTTCTTCTGGAATGCTCATAACAACGTACTTGAAGAAGTTGCTAAATTCCGTGCATCCCGCCGTTTATGGGCAACAATCATGAAAGAACGTTTTGGTGCTAAAAAACCAAAATCCATGATGCTTCGTGTACATACTCAAACAGCTGGTTCCATGTTGACTGCACAACAAGTTGATAACAACATCGTTCGTGTTGCTCTTCAAACTGCAGCTGCTGTAATGGGCGGTACTCAATCCTTACATACAAACTCCCGTGACGAAGCGTTGGCTCTTCCTACAGAAGCATCTGTACAAGTAGCTCTTCGTACACAACAAATCGTGGCTTACGAATCTGGTTTAGCTGACGTAGTTGACCCATTGGGCGGTTCCTACTATGTAGAAGCTATGACTAACGCTATCTATGACGAAGCTATGGCATACATCAAGAAAATTGATGAAATGGGCGGCGCTGTAGTAGCAATCGAAAAAGGCTACATCCAAAAAGAAATTCAAGAATCCGCTTACAAATGGCAAATGGAAGTTGAATCTGGCTTGCGCACAATCGTTGGCGTAAACAAATTCCAAGTTGAAGAAGAAGCTCCAAAAGACTTACTTCGCGTAGATGCTTCCGTTGGTGTTAACCAATCCAAGAAAACTCAAGCAGTTCGCGCTAACCGCGATCAAGCAGCAGTTGATAAAGCATTAGCAGCTCTTAAAGCTGGTGCAGCTGATGAAAACGTTAACTTGATGCCATTAATTCTTGATGCAGTTAAAACATATGCTACTTTGGGTGAAATTTGTAATGTATTGCGCGAAGTATTCGGTGAATACGAAGCTCATTCCACATTATAATATCGGCTAATTTCGGAGGTAATTAATCATGGCAGAAAAACGTATTAGAGTAATCGTAGCAAAACCAGGTCTTGATGGTCATGACCGTGGTGCAAAAGTAGTAGCACGCGCACTTCGCGATGCTGGTTTCGAAGTAATCTACACTGGTCTTCGTCAAACTCCAGAACAAATCGTAGAAGCAGCTCTTTCTGAAGACGTTAATGTAGTTGCATTATCCCTTCTTTCCGGTGCTCATAACACATTGTTCCCTAAAATTGTTGAACTTTTGAAAGAAAAAGGCATGGGCGATGTACTTGTAATCGGTGGTGGCGTTATTCCTGACGCTGATATCCCTGGCTTGAAAAAAGCTGGCGTAGCAGCAGTATTCACACCTGGTACACCAACTGGCGATATCGTTAAATTCATCAACGAAAACGTTAAATAATTAATTGGGCAAGAGAGGGGTTGAACTAAATGGTTGACTCCCCTCTATTCCCATATTTTAAGATAGGTGGTGAGGCGAGTGGATTTAGTTAAAGAACTTTTTGAAGGTTCCCGACTAGCCTTAGCACGGTCCATAACAGCTGTAGAAAACGAGTATGAAAATGCCATTGATATTATGAAGGCAATTTACCCTAAAACAGGAAATGCACGTATTCTCGGTATTACTGGGGCCCCTGGTGCTGGTAAAAGTACTTTGACTGATAAAGTTGTTAAACATTATCTAGATCAAGGTAAAAAAATCGGCATCGTTGCCATCGACCCAACAAGCCCATTCTCTGGTGGTGCTATCTTGGGGGACCGTATTCGAATGAATGATTTGACATTAAATGAAAATGTATTTATTCGAAGCATGGGCACGCGTGGTAGTCTTGGTGGTTTATCCAAAAAGACTGCGGACGTTGTAAAACTCATGGATGCCTTTGGCATGGATTTAGTAATCATTGAAACAGTAGGTGTAGGTCAATCCGAAGTAGATATCGTTAAAAATGCAGATACTACATTGGTAGTACTTGTTCCTGGTCTCGGTGATGATATCCAAGCTATCAAAGCGGGTATTCTTGAAATTGGCGATGTATTTGCTATCAATAAAGCTGACCGAGATGGTTGTGATCGTTTGAATGTAGAAATTGAAATGATGCTTGACCTAGACTCTCGTGAAGTAAAATGGCGCCCACCAATTAAGCGCACAATTGCTAGCAAGGACCAAGGCGTAGATGAACTCATCGACGCATTAGATGAACATTTTGAGTATCTTGAAGATTCTGGTGAATTGGAATCTCGTCGGGCAGAACGTACTCGTGATGAAATCATCGCAATGATTAATGAACAAATTGGTCGTTATGTAGCTGATAAAATCGTTACAAGCGACGAATTTAATAGCCAAGTGGCAGCTGTTAATGAACGCGAAAGCGATCCATACACAGTTGTTAACGGCGTAATGACAAGCGTGCTAAAGTAGACGGCGACTACATAGCATTAGAGATTTAGCCTTGAAAAGGAGATAATCGAAATGGCTTTTAAAGTATTACAAGTGGATCACATCGGTATTGGTGTTAATGATTTAGCAGCAACTAAAGAATTCTATAAAAATGCATTGGGTATTCAACATCTTCCAGAAGATGAAGTGGTTGAAGAACAAAAAGTAAAAGTATCCTTCTTCCCATGTGGCGATGCTGAACTTGAATTCTTAGAAACTACAACTCCAGATGGCCCTATCGGTAAATTCATCGAAAAAAATGGCGGTCGTGATGGTATCCAACACGTTGCATTGCGCGTTGATAATATTGAAAATGCTATTGCTGATTTGATGGCTAAAGGCGTTCGTATGATTGACGAAAAACCTCGTTACGGTGCAGGCGGGTCCTCCATTGCTTTCTTACATCCAAAAGCAACAGGCGGCGTATTGCTTGAATTATGTCAACGTATGAAATAATACAGTATCCAATTCACATCATTATGTATGAGTAATAGATATACATATTCATATAATCACTAGTTATATATTAAATATGTATGCATGCTTGAACTTTAATTATTAATGAAATAAAATGATACTGTAACAAGTTTTATTTGGAGGTGCTATAATGGCAACAGTGCAAGAAAAAATCGAGTTATTGCACGAAAAACTAGCTAAAGTTAAAGCTGGTGGCGGTGAAAAACGCGTTGAGAAACAACATGCTCAAGGCAAAATGACTGCTCGTGAACGTTTGGCTAAATTGTTCGATGATAACTCTTTCGTTGAACTTGATCAATTTGTTAAACATCGTTGTGTTAACTTCGGTCAAGAAAAGAAAGAATTACCAGGCGAAGGTGTAGTAACTGGTTATGGTACTATCGACGGTCGTTTAGTATATGCATTCGCACAAGACTTCACTGTAGAAGGTGGTTCTCTTGGTGAAATGCATGCTGCTAAAATCGTTAAAGTACAACGTTTAGCAATGAAAATGGGTGCTCCTATCGTTGGTATCAATGATTCCGGCGGTGCTCGTATTCAAGAAGCAGTAGATGCACTTGCTGGTTACGGTAAAATTTTCTTTGAAAATACAAATGCATCTGGCGTTATTCCACAAATTTCCGTAATCATGGGCCCATGTGCAGGTGGTGCTGTATATTCTCCAGCATTAACTGACTTCATCTACATGGTTAAACACACATCTCAAATGTTCATCACTGGTCCTGCAGTTATCAAATCTGTAACTGGTGAAGAAGTAACAGCTGAAGATCTTGGTGGTGCAATGGCTCACAACTCTGTGTCTGGTGTTGCTCACTTTGCAGCTGAAGATGAAGATGATTGCATCGCACAAATTCGCTACTTATTAGGCTTCTTGCCATCCAATAATATGGAAGATGCTCCATTAGTAGATACTGGCGATGATCCAACTCGTGAAGACGAAGGCTTGAACAGCTTGTTGCCTGATAACAGTAACATGCCATACGACATGAAAGATGTTATCGCAGCTACTGTAGATAATGGTGAATACTATGAAGTACAACCATTCTATGCTACAAACATTATTACTTGTTTTGCACGTTTTGACGGTCAATCCGTTGGTATCATTGCTAACCAACCAAAAGTAATGGCTGGTTGCTTGGACATCAATGCATCCGACAAATCTTCCCGTTTCATCCGTTTCTGTGATGCTTTCAATATTCCAATCGTTAACTTTGTTGACGTTCCTGGTTTCTTGCCTGGCACAAATCAAGAATGGGGCGGTATCATTCGTCATGGTGCTAAAATGTTGTATGCTTACTCTGAAGCTACAGTACCAAAAATTACTGTTATCACTCGTAAAGCATACGGCGGTTCTTACCTCGCTATGTGTTCCCAAGATTTGGGCGCTGACCAAGTATACGCTTGGCCTACATCCGAAATCGCTGTAATGGGTCCTGCTGGTGCAGCTAACATTATCTTCAAGAAAGACGAAGATAAAGATGCTAAAACAGCAAAATACGTAGAAGAGTTCGCAACTCCATACAAAGCTGCAGAACGTGGCTTCGTAGACGTTGTAATCGAACCAAAACAAACTCGTCCAGCAGTTATCAACGCTTTGGCAATGCTTGCAAGCAAACGCGAAAACCGTGCTCCAAAGAAACATGGTAATATTCCATTATAATTCGTTTCGATAACAAGAACATCGAATTTGGGAGATACCTTTCTTTACTAATTTTTTAGAAAGGGGAATGATTATGGAAGGACAAGCAGTTACTACCAATCCTTGGTTAATTATGGCCATTAATATGACAGTTGTATTTGTTGTGTTGATTCTTTTAGGTATTCTTATGGAAATCGTACATTTAATCGATCCAACTAAGAAAAAAAAAGAAGCACCTAAAACAGAACAAACTGTTGTAACGCCTGCAGCTACTCCAGTGGCTGCTCCAAGTGCATCCGCTCAAAATGAGGAAGAAGTAGTAGCAGCTATCGTAGGTGCCATTGTGGCGATGGGGTACTCATCTGAACAAATTGCATCTATCCGACCTACAGCAACCAGTGCTAAATGGCGCTTGGAAGGTCGTTTAAGCGGTAGAGGTTAATAAAATTTTAGGAGGCATTTGTAATGAGCAATGCTACAAAAACTAACGGTAAAGCTCCATCTCAAGATGTAGTAGCCGTAATCGTTGGTGCATTAGCGGCAATGGGTTATTCCGCTGATCAAATCGCGCATATCCGTCCAATCGTAAGCTATAATTGGAAAATGGAAGGCCGTTTGCGCGGTAGTCGATAAGATTATTGGCTTATTTAGATAATCGATAAGATTATCCAATTTATATGTGTAATAAAAATTTATAAGTATTGTGTAGACATACACATTTTGGAGGAATTTAAGATGAAAAAATTCAACGTTACAGTAAATGGTACAGCATATGATGTAGAAGTTAATGAAGTAAAAGGCGCAGCTCCTGCAGCAGCTCCAGCTCCAGCAGCAGCTCCAGCTCCTAAAGCAGCTCCTGCACCAGCACCAGCTCCAGCTGCAGCAGCAGCTCCAGTTCCAGCAGGTGCTGAAACTGTAAAAGCTCCAATGCCTGGTAAAATCTTATCTGTAGCAGTATCCGCTGGTCAAGCAGTTAAAAAAGGCGAAACTTTGTTGATTCTTGAAGCTATGAAAATGCAAAACGAAATCGCAGCTCCACATGATGCTGTAGTTGCAGAAGTTCGCGTAGCTGCTAACCAAACTGTATCCACTGGCGACGACATGGTTGTTCTTGGTTAATACCAAGTTTTGTGTGGCGCGGCTAGTCCGCGTCATATAAAAATTTTATATTTGTGAAAGGGGAACGCATATGGAGGCTTTTGCTGTTGCGATTCAATCCGTTATTAATGATAGCGGGTTCCTCGCATTTACAACAGGCAATGCTATTATGATTCTTGTAGGTTTGATCCTATTGTACTTGGCATTTGCTAAAGAGTTTGAACCATTATTGTTGGGTCCGATTGCGTTTGGTTGTGTACTTGCTAATATTCCTCGTAATGGCTTCGAAGAAGGCGTTATGGCTCTTATTAGTGCAGGTATCTCTCAAGAAATCTTCCCACCTTTAATTTTCCTTGGTGTAGGTGCAATGACTGACTTTGGTCCACTCATTGCTAATCCTAAAACATTGCTTTTAGGTGCTGCTGCTCAAATCGGCGTATTCGTTGCTTTAGGTGGCGCAATGATGCTTGGCTTTACTGCTCAAGAAGCAGCTGCTATCGGTATCATCGGTGGTGCCGACGGCCCTACATCCATTTACTTGGCTACTAAGTTAGCTCCTCATTTATTAGGTGCAATCGCGGTTGCCGCATATTCCTATATGTCCTTGGTACCGTTGATTCAACCACCTGTAATGAAATTATTCACTACGCAAAAAGAACGCGAAATTGTTATGGAACAATTGCGTGACGTTACACGTTTTGAAAGAATCGTATTCCCAATTGTTGCAACGATCTTCATTTCCTTATTGCTTCCTTCCATTACATCTCTTTTAGGTATGTTGATGTTAGGTAACTTGTTCCGTGAATCTGGCGTAACTGAACGTTTGTCTGATACATCTCAAAATGCGTTGATCAATACTGTTACAATCTTCTTGGCAACTGGTACTGGTTTAACAATGAGTGCGGAACACTTCTTAAGCGTACAAACAATTCTTATTATTTGCTTAGGCTTAGTTGCATTTATCGGTGGTACTGCTGGTGGCGTATTGTTCGGTAAATTGATGAGCTTAGTTGATGGTGGTAAAACAAATCCACTTATTGGTTCTGCCGGTGTATCCGCAGTTCCAATGGCGGCTCGCGTATCTCAAGTAGTAGGTGCGAAAGCTAACCCAGCTAACTTCTTGCTCATGCATGCTATGGGTCCTAACGTAGCTGGCGTTATTGGTACAGCAGTAGCAGCAGGTACAATGCTTGCTATGTTGTCTAGCCATTAATAATTAAATAATTATTCACCAAGGTGTGCCTAATTAGGTACACCTATTGGTGAATAAAAAATCCCTTATAAATTATGTAATCATACATAATTAGGGTATATTTGCAATATATGCTTTCAGATCGGTCATTAGGTGGTACAAGAATTCACACAATAACCTTCTAGTGCTTTAAATATAGTAGAGGTGGTCACTTGTTATCAATTGAATTAAAAATACTGATTTGTTTTATTTGGGCATTTATTGTATTTTTTATTACTGCACTGATTATCGGTAATGAAGGAAAAGCTAAATGGTTTCAACGTAGAACTAAATATACTTGGTTTAATCGCCGAGGCTTTTTAGGGGAAGCGTTATTTTTTGGCTATCCTAAAACTAAAGAGGGTTATGGTATAACTTTTTTGATGGCTTCTGCTATCTGTATTGTAGGCTATATTTTATATCTCATCTAATGCAATCGGTGCATTTCTCTGAAGGGAGATGATGATGTATGGGTACTGCGGAACAAACCTTAATCGTCCTTGCAGTCATGGCTGTTTTATTCGTTACGGAAATTATTCCTTTAGCTATTACTTCTCTAGGCGGCGCAATTACTCTAGGTCTTATGGGTATTATTACTCCTAAGGTTGTATTCTCTGGTTTATCTGATAGTACAGTTGTGTTGTTCGCTGGTATGTTCGTTGTTGGTGCTGCATTGTTCTACACTGGTTTAGCTCAAAAAATTGGGGAAACAGTAGTATCTCATGCAGGTACTAGCGAAAATGGCTTAATGCTTGCCATCATGGTTGTTACAGCAACTATGTCCGCATTCTTATCTAACACTGGTACAACAGCTGCATTACTTCCAGTAGTTGTAGGTATCTGTGCTGTTGCTAAGATTCCTGCTTCTCGTCAATTGATGCCTTTAGCATTTGCTGCAGGTATTGGTGGTATCATTACAATGGTTGGTACACCACCTAATATCATTGTAAGTGGTACATTAACTAAATTTGGTGAACAACCATTTGGTTTCTTCGAATTTGCTTGGATCGGTATTCCTTTGACTATCGCCACTATCATTTTCATGATGCTCATAGGTAAACATTTATTACCTAAACATGAAATTCAAGATGCTGGTGATGTAGAACAAGAAGTAGCTGCTGAAGATATTTCTAACGATCCTAAGAAACAATTATATTCTGGTCTTATTCTTTTAGGCGTAATCATCGCTATGATTTTAGGTGACTTCCTAAAAGGCTATGGTATTAACTTACCATTGAGCATGGTTGCAGTTATTGGCGCAATGCTTTGCGTATTAACTGGTTGCTTGAATGAAAAACAAGCTTACACATCCATTGACTGGGTAACAATCTTCTTATTCGCTGGTATGATGCCAGTAGCAACTGCACTTGACCAATCTGGTGCAGGTAAAATGATTGCTAATGCAGTAATCGGCGTTATGGGTTCCGATCCTAGCCCTTACTTTGCAACAGCAGTATTATTTGCACTGTCTTGTGTTATGACTCAATTCATGTCTAACACAGCATCTTGTGCATTATTGGCTCCTATCGGTATCTCCATTGCTCAAGGTATGGGCGCTGACCCTCATGCAGTATTGATGGCTATCGGCGTTGCAGCATCTTGTGCATTCGGTACACCTGTAGGTACACCTCCAAATACATTAGTACTTGGTCCTGGCCAATACAAATTTACAGACTATGTAAAAGCCGGCGTTCCATTGATCTTAGTTTGCTTCGTAGTAAGCTTAATTATTATCCCAATGGTATGGCCATTCTTCCCTGGTAAATAATAGGGGATAGGTTACTCTACTATAAAAGCACATACGAGGTCGAATCGTAAGATTCGGCCTCGTTTTTTATGATTTTAGCCTATATGATTTTAATATAGATTACATATAAGTGTAATCAAAAGCAATATGAATTAAACTAATTTGCATGATTAATTTTACACATTTGACTACATCGAAAAAAATATGATATAGTATATTGTGTAAGATATAATAATGTAATGTTGAATAAGGAGGTCATCTATGACAAAAGAAAGATTTAACATGTTAGTTGGTTCTATTGGTGCATTTATTGGTGTATTTGTATTTTTAGCCTATATCCCACAAATAATTGCTAATCTTCATGGTCAACCTAGTCAACCATGGCAACCATTATTTGCAGCAGTATCCTGTTTGATCTGGGTATTATATGGTTGGACAAAATCACCTAAACGTGATTATATTTTAATCGTACCAAACCTTGCAGGCGTTATTTTAGGTACACTAACATTCTTAACATCTTTCTAAGTGCTATAAGAAAAAAATAGTATTATTGTTATATAGTGAATAATAGTAAAGATATTACTTTACTTTATAAATATAAATGAGGTCGAATCGTATGATTCGGCCTTTTTTTAGAGTGAAGTTTAT
>NZ_QSDY01000119.1 GCF_003463825.1 Veillonella sp. AM51-8BH | reverse complement strand
TTCGGGAGCCAGCCGTCTAAGGTAAAGTCGATGATTGGGGTGAAGTCGTAACAAGGTAGCCGTATCGGAAGGTGCGGCTGGATCACCTCCTTTCTAGGGAGACATACACTAAGCCAAGAGCTTAGATGTCACTTAGGTCGACACTTTGGCACCTAACATTGTTCGGTTTTGAGAGATCTGTAAAGACTCTCAATCTACAGATATGGGCCTATAGCTCAGCTGGTTAGAGCGCACGCCTGATAAGCGTGAGGTCGGTGGTTCGAGTCCACCTAGGCCCACCAGTTGGCTCATATAACTTGAAATACACTTTGTGTAGAGTACAGACACTAAGAGCTAATTTAATAGGTAAAACTTATAAAAGATAACGGATTCTTCGGAATGGATTATCGAGACTTAAGTTAACCCATTACGGGGGCGTAGCTCAGTTGGGAGAGCACCTGCCTTGCAAGCAGGGGGTCAGGAGTTCGAATCTCCTCGTCTCCACCATTTAGTATTTGACAGCTAGTCTGTTTTATACTAAAATAACAAAGCTATCATTGATAGCAACATATGAAGCATGAATCGTAAGATTTATGTCAGAATATTGTTCTTTGAAAACTGCATAGAAGATAATTATTATATTTGTAAGGTCATCTCTTAGAATTTCTAAGTAGGTTGACCCGAGCACATAGGAAATAATTCTCTGACTTAATGGTGACGTACATGAAAATGTACGGCTACAAAATAAACGACAATGTATCTAATGCATGTCAATAAAATCTCAAATATGAAAGTATTTTAAGTAAAGATTTTAAGGGCGTACGGTGGATGCCTTGGCGATATCAGCCGAAGAAGGACGCGGTAAGCTGCGATAAGCTACGGAGAGGTGCAAGCAACCTTTGAC
>NZ_QSDY01000118.1 GCF_003463825.1 Veillonella sp. AM51-8BH | reverse complement strand
TATGGTAAAATATGAATATAAGATGAATTCATAAAACCGTGGGGGATAAATTATGAGTAATTGTTGGATTGTATCAGCTTCTTTTGATATATGGAAAGAAGAATTTAAAGGCGAGTTTAATAGTTGGGAAGATTGGAAAGAACCTATTAGTTATAATTTTTATAGTAGTGAAGGTAAGAATAGACGACGTTTTACTAAAGACATCAATGTAGGGGATTTGGCACTCATATATGCTAAAGAGGAAGGCTTTATTGGTGAGGGTAGGTTTATAGAGATTATACCTGATGATAAGTTGGTAATAAAACCCGTAGATATTTGGCCTAGAGTCGTAAGTTTAACGGAAATAAAAAATAATACTAAATTAAATGAAGTATATACAGAAGGAAATCATTTCTGTGCTTCTTTTAGTAAATGCTCAGGGGAGGCGTATAAGGAGGCTTTAGAACTGAAGAATAGTAGTATAAAGAATTATGATGTCAAACCGTATGTTCAAAAATTAGAGTCATCTAAGAATATTATTTTGCGAGGAGCTCCAGGTACAGGAAAAACATATCTTTCTAAACAAATAGCAGCAAGTATTATTACTGATAACAAAGTGATTGACTTTAAAAATCTTACTGCAGAACAAAAGCGACAAGTAGAATTTGTACAGTTTCATCCAAGTTATGATTATACAGACTTTGTTGAGGGCTTAAGGCCTAGTCTTGGCATTGATGGTAAGATGGAATTTGTACTTAAAGATGGGATTTTTAAGAGCTTTATTGAAAAAGCAAGAGTTGATTATGAAAACCATTTTAATAAGTCCAAAAATATTTTAGAGAAACAAGCGCTCATTCAAAATATAATTGATGAATTTTTATCTAATAGCTTAACTAGTATGAAATGTTTTAAAACTAAGACAGGTAA
>NZ_QSDY01000117.1 GCF_003463825.1 Veillonella sp. AM51-8BH | reverse complement strand
TTTAAATGAGTAAGAAATGAAACATAAGTTTAACTTATTAATTTTTTTATGGAAGTTTAAAATAATATATGGTAGTATTATGTTAAATATTGTGAATATTTAGTGAAAAAGAGTGCAATATTTGATTTATTTCTTCATTGTGGGGTGAGAGCCACAAATGTTGGGAGGGAACTTAATATGAATAAGGTATTCAAAGTTGTATGGAGTGCAACTAAGCACGCTTACGTCGTAACGTCTGAGTTGGCTAAGTCACATCAAAAATCTGCAACTACAATTGTAGCTGCAGTTATTTTGGCGGCTAGCTTTTCTGGAGGTGTTGCTAATGCATCCAGCCCTGAGGATTGGGCTAGAGCTGATCTTATTGGTAGCCAAAGATGGTTAACACCTGATCAAAATGCTTGGGGTCATATGCAAGATCAACATCAAGTTGATCCACAACAATTAGACCAACAACAACAGCAGCAACAATGGCAACAACAAGAGCCACAGCAACAACAATGGCAACAACAAGTGCCACAACAGCAACAACAGCAACAACGACGTCAACGTCCTCAAGTGCCACAACAACAGCAACAACAGCAACAACAATGGCAACAACAAGTGCCACAACAACAGCAGCAACAACAAATCCCTAAAAAAGGGGGTTCCACTGGTAATACCGTAATTAATAACTACTATACAGTTGTAACTACTGATGTTGAAAATGTTAAGAAAAATACACATAACATTAACGTTGTAAATAAAAAGGTAGATATCAATACTACTAATATTAATACTGTTAATAATAAGGTTGAGAGTGTAAAAACTGACATTAATAAAATCAATGCTAATATTACAAATATCAACGCTAAAGTTGATAAAAATAGCAAAGATATTGAAGGATTAAAAGGCAAAGTCGGCACTCAAATCACTAACATTCAACAAGATATCACAAATATTAACAATAATATTGACGCTAAATTTACTAAAATTAACAACGATATTGATGTAAAAATCGATAATAAAATTACTAACATTACAAATATGTTGTTAATAATGTAAATACTAAACATTGATGCTAGTGTAAAAAAACATATTGA
>NZ_QSDY01000116.1 GCF_003463825.1 Veillonella sp. AM51-8BH | reverse complement strand
CCCATTGAGGGATTGAACGATCTATTTGGCAATAATCAGATAACCGTTTGTAGATAGCAGCAATCGATTCATCTGTAGGCATACAATTTAATATATCTGAAATAGAAAGCGGTCTTGGTGAGTGCATATAGCACCACCAATAGACCGCTTTTAGTCTTCTTTCAAGTGAAAGGCCCCTATGAGCCCGTAACATACTTCTTAATTGAGCATTTACTCCACCTTCAATACGATTATTTGTTGTAGGTATTGTAATATCAATACATTCCAAAAATGTAAATAAAGTTTGTTGCCTAATCAGACGCCATAATGATGATTCAGCTTTAAGCAAACGCTCATGTGTAGAGCGTTTGTTTCCGAATTCATCAATCGTCATTTCTCGTAAAAAATCAGAATATGTCATTCGCCACGCCGAAAGTTTATTAATCCATATAAAAGCTTGATCCATTGTTTTCACATTAAATAAATCTTTAGCAAGAGTATAAAGATCCTTTCCTGCTAACGTTTTAGGTCTACTTGTCGTATATCGTCTAACCTGACAAAAAATATGAAATAGGCATCTTTGGTGGCTACTATGAGGCCAAACTTTTCGTAATGCTTTAGGTAAACCATTAGCGCCATCAGATACAACGACTTTAGGTTCAGCAATCCGTTCCATTAAGCACTGCCAAGCTCTAGCATGCTCATAACGGCAGACATACCATCCTAGAACATGAGTATCATTGCAACAAATCAACACACATAAATTCCTAGCTAAGTAAATTCCATCAAGATATACTACATCATGTACTTCTTCCACTTTTGGTGGCAATGGCCATATGGACCAAAATTTAGCGGTTTTACGCCTGAATGTACGACCTTTACCAGGCATATCAGCTTGAATATCGGTGCTGAATAACCAATTCAAGAATAGGTTTAACTCTTTACTTAAACTATTAATTTTAACGGTAAATGCCACCTTACACTGTTTGCAAAACCAACGTTGGGAACCAGATTTTAAAACACCATGTTTAATACATTTTTCATTACAATCAGGACATTTTATTTGTCGCATAAACTCTTCCTCCATATTTGTTTATATACAGGAAGATATAACCTCATTTTTGTCAGTAATTACAAGGGTTAATTAATGTTTTCACCCACACTTTTTGTCCACCCTCAAACTTCTCCAGAAAAAGATTAAACCCTTATAACACTAGATATTTACTAGTGTTATAAGGGTTTTTACACACACTTTTTGTCCTATAAGCC
>NZ_QSDY01000115.1 GCF_003463825.1 Veillonella sp. AM51-8BH | reverse complement strand
TACATTCATATGCTTCTTTAATAAAAGAAGGATGTATAACATACACGTTTCTCAATATATATTTATATTGTATCATCTATTATTCATAAATCAAAATGGCAACCCCTTGCAGAATAACACTTCTAAATTTTTAAAATTTGACAAGGATTAAACGATTCACGTTTTTTTCATTATCTCTATTGATCAAAGACTATTATTATGATCTAATAAAGATACAAGGAGTGTGATTATATGGCAAAAATTACATCAGAAATGCAACCCCTTTCACAAATTTTAGTTCGTTCTTCTGATCAGTTTATTATTCCAGACTTCCAGCGAGCCTTCGTCTGGACAGATGAAGAGGCTAATAATCTCATCAACGATTTTATGGCCGATACAGATAACTTTACTGTAGATATTGACTCCCTTCCAGGATATTTATTAGGTAATATAGTACTAATTAAAAATAACAGTGATAACAGTGCGGATGTTGTAGATGGTCAGCAACGTCTTACAACACTTACATTACTATTTAAGGCTGTATTTATAGCTTTAGAAAAGTTACAGCATGAACAAAGTGAAACCGCGAATAAATGGTATCGTGTTATGGCTGATATAGATAAAGCTTTCCAATTTTTAGACAGCGATGATAAATTTAAAGGATTACGTATACTACACAACTCTAGTTAGATTTTGGTGAAACCTATAAAGCAATCATCAAAAATGAAAGTATATCTCCGTCACAATCATCTAATGAATCCGATGAGAACCTAAATATAGTATTTGAAACATTATGTGATCGTGTTAATGAAATTCAAGAATCTGGGGAAAAACAATTCAAAAACTTTATCAAATATATTCAAGATAAAGTCATGCTTATTGTCACTACCGCTGACTCAAAAGAAAAAGCCTTCCAATTATTTGAAGTACTCAATAATCGTGGTCGCTCTTTGGAACCAATGGATTTATTGAAAAGTAATTTCATGAAAATCCTCTATAACGATAAATCAATAACCGAAACACAAAAAGATGAGTTTAATTCTAATTGGAATGAATTCATTAAGGTTTTATCAAAGCAAAAAATTCAAACATCTACATTTACCAAACATTATATTTTAGGTACTTATGGCCAAAATATAAAGCAAGATAAGCTATTTACTTTCTTTGATAATAAAAAGCTTGATAGCAAAGATATTTTAGAACTTTCAAAGTCTTTAAAACATTGTGCAACTATTTATAGCAGTATTGTGAAAATAGTAGAGATAATTTATTCTCACAAAGCAATAATAGTT
>NZ_QSDY01000114.1 GCF_003463825.1 Veillonella sp. AM51-8BH | reverse complement strand
ATAACTTTACGTCTATACTTAGGTGTAAATACTATGTGGTATTTGCATAACCATTTTGTGTGCGCAAGGCTCTGTGTCTTTGTTGCCATATAAAATCACCTTTCTTTTGCATATAATGCGGCTTGAACACCTACATTATACTTAAGCAAGGTGATTTTTTTGTATAACTTTCGTTGCCGCACCCGCATAGCGGGTGGTTTAATGATTCGCGACTACGTCGCGAACCAGTCTAAAGACAATAATAAAAAAGAGGATATATCTTATAGATATATCCTCTAAATCATCATATTAGTCCAATACGTACACTGTAACGTCTTGGCGACCAAAGTCCATAGCCTCACCATAAGAGTCCATTACAAGGTCAATTTTGTTACCCACAATGGCACCGCCTGTATCGGCAGCAATAGCTTCACCATAACCAGGGATAAATAAACGTGTACCCAATGGAATAACATCTGGGTCAACCGCTGCAATACCGCGTACTGCAGGTACACCCGTTGCCGTAATACCAGCACCATCACCATCGCCAGCAAGGTAAGCAGAAGCTTCCATTACGATAGCACGAGATGAGCGACCAGCAATATTACGAGATGTAGTCACTTCACGAGTACCTTCTTTAATAATAGTAGGTACCATTTCGCGTTGTGTTACTTTAGATACGTCATTAGTCTTAATAACCGTACCATTACTATATAATGTTTCACGTTGCACTCGTTCTAAACCAGGTTGACCAACTTGAACAACCTCTTCTTCACCTTGTGCCATTGTATCATCTTTTTGTCGAATTACTTGAATAGCAATTTCTTGATCTACAGTAGACAAGGATCGACTAGTTACTTGTGCAATTGTAATATGTGTACCACTTAATACAGAACCATTTGCATCGCCTACTACAGCGTAGTTAGGCATTTTGAAACCAAGTTCATTAGCAACGCCTTGTGCAGTTGTTTCTGTTGTGAAAACAGCTCTAGTCTTACCATTAACAGTTACATAAACTGGAATGGCACGTACAACAGTTAATGTTGTACCATTTTGAACAGATGTTGAGCTGGAAATAACTTTATCATTTGGATTTAATTTAACCCCAGCATCGCGTACGATACCTTCGTTAGAATTTAAATGTGTTCTAACAGTGTGTGCTGCACCATCTACCATAACGGTAACGGTTTTATCATTATAAGAAAAACCTGTCATAGTTACAGCTGTTACAATCAATCCAGCAACAACAGACGAAATATATCGTTTGTGTGTCTTATGAATTCTCATATTGTAATCCCTCCTGTAATGTAATTATTCTACTACAGATAGATATAACCTGTCAAACACCAAAGGTTAACAATAGGAGATAAACCTATGTAAATTCTGACTTTTTATTAATATAATTTTCTATATTTTTACAAAAAGTCCACTGCATACGTACATATCTATATTTTTTAATACTATACAATATTTTTTAATACTATACA
>NZ_QSDY01000113.1 GCF_003463825.1 Veillonella sp. AM51-8BH | reverse complement strand
GTAATAGAGTGGTTGTCAGATCATTCAATGCCCTCTTTAGAGGGCCGCCACTAGAGAAAGACCCTTATAGGGTCAGAGCAAACCACCCGTTCTACGGGTGGTTATGATTATAAAATTATATTTAATTCCAGTTTTCGTGATAGCCACGTTTTGCATAATCTGCAGTAGCAGTGAAGAGAATATCTGTACTGGAGTTAAGTGCTGTTTCAGTGGAGTCTTGTAAAACGCCAATGATGAAGCCTACACCTACAACTTGCATTGCGATGTCATTGGAGATACCAAATAGAGAACAAGCAAGAGGAATTAGAAGTAGGGAACCACCAGCAACACCAGAAGCACCACAAGCACCAATAGTAGCAATAACAGATAAGAGAATTGCTGTAGGGATATCTACAACGATTCCAAGTGTATGGGCAGCAGCTAATGTCATGATTGTAATTGTGATCGCTGCACCACCCATGTTGATTGTTGCACCCAATGGAATAGATACGGAATACATATCAGGGTTAAGTTTTAAACGTTTTGCTAAATCGAGGTTAACAGGGATGTTTGCAGCAGAGCTACGAGTAAAGAACGCATAGATTGCAGATTCACGTAAACATTTGAAAACCAATGGATATGGATTACGGCGAAGATATACAAAAGATAGAAGTGGGTTTACTATTAATGCTACGAAAATCATAGAACCAAGTAGTAATACGAGTAATTGGAAATAACCAATTAAAGCTTCAATACCGTTAGTAGCAATAGAGTCAGCTACGAGACCCATGATACCAAGAGGAGCAAAGCGGATAATCCAACCTACTACAGTTGTAATAGCTTGAGCGATGGATTCCATTACTTCCTTAGTATTCATTGGTGCATGGCGTAAAGCGCCACCAATGATAAGTGCCCAGCCTAAAATACCGATATAGTTAGCAGTCATCAAGGCTTTTACTGGATTATCAACAATATTTTTTAAAAGTGTTTTCATTACCTCTACGATACCTTGTGGTGGAGCTGCATCGGCTGCACTAGCTGCAAGGTGTAATGTAGTAGGGAACATAAAACTTACGACTACAGCAAGTGCTGCAGAAAGGAATGTACCTAATAAATATAATGTGATTACAGAGCCCATCCCTGTTTTTTGGCCAGAACGGTGTTTACTGATGGCTGCAATTACAAGAAAGAATACGAGGATTGGTGCAATCCCTTTTAAAGCACCAACAAAGAGAACGCCTAATAAAGCTAATTCATTTGCCACATCTGGCACGTATAGAGCTGTCAAAATACCAATAATCAAACCTATGATAATTTGTTGGATTAGACTGACTCTATTGATTGTTTTTACAAATCGATTCATAGTACACTCCAATATTTAATAAAAACTAATAAAAGACCATGGAAAAGATATCTTTTCGTCATGGACATATGTCATTATACAACGAACACAGGATAGTGGCAATAGATAATATCATAGTCATTTATATATAGTTAAATTAGATCTACTGTGATTGATAACGATGTTTATTTT
>NZ_QSDY01000112.1 GCF_003463825.1 Veillonella sp. AM51-8BH | reverse complement strand
ATTTTATAAATATTATTGTATCGTATTTTCTATAGAATTAGTTGTATAATTTATAAGAATATTGTATACATAAAGAGAGAGCGGTGTCAGTAAGTATACCTATATACAGAACTTATAATGTCTGTTATACTATAAGAGTTGTAATAACAAATTCATTGTTAAAAGCTCAATATTTTTTATTGACTTTCACCATACGATTTGTTATTATAATTAAGTAATTTATGAAGCAGAGGCCATCCGCCACTCACCTAATACCGAGAAGTATGAGGTTAATATAGAGAACTCTATTCGGATGGTGTTTGCCGTCCGTTTTTTTTATTCTCTTGGAGGTGAACGCTATTAGCAAGGATACACCACGCATTAATGAAGAGATTCGTGCTCGTGAACTTCGTGTCGTAGGTCCTGAAAACGAACAAATCGGCATTATGTCTGGCCGTGAGGCGTTGGCATTAGCTGAAGAAAAGCATCTTGATCTTGTGGAAATTGCACCTAACGCTAAACCACCAGTAGCTCGCATTATGAACTACGGTAAATATCGTTATGAACAACAAAAACGCGAGAAAGAAGCGAAGAAGAAACAAAAAATCGTAACTTTAAAAGAAGTTAAGTTACGTCCACATATTGAAGACCATGACTTTTACGTAAAAATGAAAAACGCATCCAAATTCTTGGGTGAAGGTAACAAAGTAAAAGTAACTATCATGTTCCGCGGTCGTGAACTTTCACATCCAGAACTAGGCATGGCAGTATTGACACGTTTCGCTGAAGAACTCAAAGAAACAGCGTCTATTGAAAAAGCAGCTAAATTAGAAGGTCGTAACATGACCATGATTTTAGTAAGTAAATAATGTTTTGGGAGGATTATAATTATGCCAAAAATTAAAACTCGTCGCGCAGCGGCTAAACGTTTCGCAGTAACTGGTACTGGTGAATTCAAGCGTGCAAAAGCTTTCAAAAGCCACATTCTTGAGAAAAAATCTCCAGCTCGTAAACGTAATTTGCGTAAAGCTACATTGGTTGCAAAAGCTGACCACAAACGCGTAGCTAAATGCTTACCATACGCTTAATCGTTAACTATTAGATCGATATATCGTAATTTAGGAGGAATATACAATGGCAAGAGTGAAAAAGGGCGTTACAGCTCATGCACGTCATAAAAAGATTTTAAAATTAGCTAAAGGTTACCGCGGTACACGTTCTCGTTTGTTCAAAAAAGCTAACGAAACAGTAATGAAAGCGTTGTACTACGCTCGTCGTGACCGTCGTGCGAAAAAACGCGAATTCCGTCAATTGTGGATCGCTCGTATCAACGCAGCGGCTCGCATCAATGGCACAACTTACAGCCGTTTCATCGCTGGTTTGACTAAAGCAGGCGTTGAAGTTAACCGTAAAATGTTGGCTGACTTGGCAGTTAACGATGCAGCAGCATTCGCTAAACTTGTTGAAGTAGCTAAAAACGCTTAATAGCATAACAATATAGACTAAGGACTCTCTTTGGAGGGTCCTTTTTTTGTATGGTGAAAGTAATAGATTATCAATACTTTTATAATATGATATCCTATACATATAATGTGTAGGATGACTATTGAAAAGAGGATTTGAAATAATGAAAAAGTTATTTTCTATATTACTGTTAGCTGGTATAGTAATACCATTACAGATTCAAGC
>NZ_QSDY01000111.1 GCF_003463825.1 Veillonella sp. AM51-8BH | reverse complement strand
TGTATAAAATTTAATTTCAAGAAATATAGATGAAATTCTATGTTATAAGCTCATTTTTATTCATGAAAGAAATTTCATAAAATTTAGTTGTACAAAATGCTTTACAAAAAATTTGGACGGTGATATATTCTAATCACAGCAAGGCACCACTAATAAAGAGGTGAGACTGTGATAGAAAATATAGTCGAGGAAACGTGGACACTCCTAATATATCTTTCATAGTTATACCACTTATACAGTGAATGTCTTCTGATAATATAAATTCTTATTTATAAGAAAGAAGGAATTCATTATGAAAAAACAATTTGCAACAATTTTTGCAGCAACAGCAGTATTAGGTGTAACAACAGCATTCGCTGCTAACCCATTCTCCGATGTAACTCCAGATAGCTGGGCATACCAAGCTGTATCCCAATTAGCACAATCTGGTATCGTTAATGGTTACCCAGACGGCACTTTCAAAGGCCAAAACAATATCACTCGTTATGAAATGGCTCAAATGGTAGCTAAAGCAATGGCTAACCAAGATCGTGCTAATGCAGAACAACAAGCAATGATTAATCGCTTGGCTGACGAGTTCTCCAATGAGTTGAACAGCTTAGGCGTTCGCGTATCTCGTTTGGAAGACCGTGTAGGTAATGTAAAAGTAACTGGTGATGCTCGTATCCGTTACCAAGGTTCTGAAGATAAAGGCGTTTACAAAAATAACAGTAAATCCTTAACAGATGGCCGTGCACGTGTTCAATTCAACGGTAAAGTAAATGATAAAACTGAAGCTGTTGTTCGTGTAAAAGGTAATTACGAATTCGGTGATTCTACAAAAGGTGCTGATGCAACAATTGATCGTGCTTATGTAGATCACAAATTTGGTAATAGAGTATCTGCTAAAGGTGGTCGTTTCCAACAAACAATTGGTGGCGGTTTAATGTACGATGATACATTTGATGGTGCTCAATTGAACGTAGGTAATGACAAAGTTCAAGTACAAGGTGCTTATGGTTACATGATGGCCGGTGCTGCTGATGGTAACTCCAAATCCGATAACCCTTCCGTAGCTTATGTAGGTGTTAAAGGTAAAGTTGGTCAAGAATCCACAGTTGGTGGTTTCTACTCTAAATTATCTAGCGGTAACTTGAACCATAACGGTTCCACAGTAAGCTCTGATGGCCAAGACGTATACGGCTTCAATGCAGACTTCCGTAAAGATAAAGTTTGGGTTGGTGGTGAATGGTTAAAAGCTTCCAACGTAAATGATTCCCAAGCTTGGACAGCTGGTGTTGGTTATGGTAACTACGACATCGCTAAAAAAGGTACATGGGATGTGAAAGGTCAATACTTCAACCAAAAAGCTAACGCTCCAATCGTAAGCTCCACTTGGGACCAAGCATATGACTTAACAAATACATCTAATGGTTACAAAGGTTACATGGCTAGCGTAAACTACGCAGTACAAGATAACGTAGGCTTATCTGCTGGTTATGGTTTCAACTCTAAAGACCAAAAAGGTAACGATCTTTCCGATTTCTACCGTGCAGAATTAAATTACAAATTCTAATTCCCTCACAAACAAAAAAAGACTTCTTCGGAAGTCTTTTTTTGTTGCATATAAATCGGTAATATTTTCTTTTGTATATAATAGTATATATATAGTAAAATAAAATCTATATATAGTGA
>NZ_QSDY01000110.1 GCF_003463825.1 Veillonella sp. AM51-8BH | reverse complement strand
CTAATCGAATAAATATATAGATAAAATATAAAAAAATTTATACATATAATCAATATAGTCAAGAATAGAAAAAGACTGCACTCTTATAAGTGCAGTCTTAACATAATCATTATAAAATTGTGATTTCATCGTAAGTAGGTTGAACTACTAACTCGCCTTTAGAGTTGATAATCCCCCATTTGCCTTTAATTTTTACAGGGCTGTAACCATGAGCGAAGCTACCAGTACCAGAAATATCTTTCATAACTGGAGTTTCTGTCACTGTACCATCAAGGGATAGAATCTTATAATTACCATCTTTATTATATACCCATGTATACGTATCACCAAGGAATGTTTTTACGTTCATAGATTTATCGCCTTTATAGATAACGCGACCAGTAGCCATATCTACTACATAACGATTTGTATCGTTAGTAACAGACATTTCATGTTCACCTACAAACTCAATGGTATCGTATTTAAACGGAACCTCTTGTTTGCCCGTTTCCATATCAAAAATACCATATTTATTAGTATCTTTGTTTTTCAATGTCAACAATACATTATTCATATCGATAGTACCTGCTTCATAGTTGCCAGGTTGAATTACATATTGGCCTTGACGATTCATGAAGCCTAATTTGCCTTCATTACGAACCAAAGTACCATGTTCTTCCATAGGATATACATAATCGTTTTTGCTATCGATTACAACCGCACCATTACGATCAATATAGCCGCGTTTCATGCCATCATCAACAAGGCCACCAAGCCCTTCAACATATACGCCACCATGATTATATAAGTAGCCCATCCCTACAAGACCTAGAATACCACCAAGGCCAAAGTGACTAACCTTACGGCGGAATTCAGCCAAGCCATTTTTGTATGGATATACTTCATTAGATGGAGCATTAAACAATACAGTACCTTTACCATCGATAGCAACTACTTTGCCATTAGCTTTTACGAAGGCACGGTCCTCACTAAATTTAGTTTCTACATCAGATAACGCTTTAAATTGAGGTTGAATCACTACATTGCCATTTGCATCTTTAAATCCTAGTTTACCTTTTTCTGTGAAGGCTACATAAGAATCACTTGGATAGCTTTGACTAGCAGTTTTTGGATCAAAATCATTTAACTCTTTAACAGCCGTATTCTTCTCATTAAGGCTGCTATACAAAGCTTCTTGCGCTTCTTTGCCGGATTCTAATACAGTACCATCTCCTTTGATGTGAGAAATTTTATTTTTACCTTCCTCAACAAAGAACGTACCATCCTTCTTACTGGATGCATCTAAAGATTTATAGGCTGGCGCGAGTACGACTTGACCATTTGTACCTACGATACCCCATTTACCCTTTTCTTTTACAAGACCTAAATAGCCTTGTTGTAATAAGGAATCATCTTTCAATACCTTCATAGCTTTTTTAACAGCTACTGGTGGCTCTTTAACAGCACCAGAAATAGGTACAAAAGTATCAAGTCGACCAATACCAACACCTACGCCTACGGATGTACCACTAGACCGGCTAGAAGATTTTTCTGTAGTTGTTACTGTAGATGTAGATACACTAGAACTATGTTGCTCACGTGTAACTTTTGTACTAGTAGATGTTTTTGTATCTTGATTTGTTACTGTTGTACTAGTAGTAGATGTTGTAGTAGATGCTGCGAAAGCACTTGTAGACATAGCCGCCAACACACAAGCGACTAATAAGGATTTCTTGTTAAGATTCATAAACCTCTCCTTTTACAAATTAAACTTAGGTATAAAACAATCATATCTATACTAAACCTATATATTAAAAAATATATAAAATTT
>NZ_QSDY01000011.1 GCF_003463825.1 Veillonella sp. AM51-8BH | reverse complement strand
TCTCATTTGGTATGAAAAAAGATAAATTTGATTTTTTTAGTGAAAAAAAATAGAACCTTATAAAACCAGATAAAATCTGAATTTTGGGTCATTTTAAATTATAAAATTTTTATAATGAGAATGAAATTGAGAAAAAAGGGTTTACACGAAAATTAGGTTGTGCTAATATCACCCTACAAGAAGTAACAAACACATGAAACGAAGAACTTCGATGTAGAATGTGGCGAGGAAACGTGGACACTCCCAAAAATTCTTAATCTGAAGAACAGAGTAGAATGTGAATGTTATGACTTGTAACATTTAATATTTCTATTTTTTTCAGAAAGAAGGAATTCAACTATGAAAAAACAATTCGCAGCAATTTTCGCAGCAACAGCAGTTTTGGGTGTAACTACTGCATTCGCAGCTAACCCATTCTCCGATGTAACTCCAGATTCTTGGGCATACCAAGCAGTTTCCCAATTGGCAAACGCTGGTATCGTTAATGGTTACCCAGATGGCACTTTCAAAGGCCAAAACAACATCACTCGTTACGAAATGGCTCAAATGGTAGCTAAAGCTATGGCTAACCAAGACCGCGCTAACGCTGAACAACAAGCTATGATCAACCGTTTGGCTGATGAATTCTCCAACGAATTGAACAACTTGGGCGTTCGTGTAGCTCGCTTGGAAGACCGCGTAGGTAACGTAAAAGTTACTGGTGATGCTCGTCTTCGTTACCAAGATGCTGAACATGCTAAATCCAAATTCGACGCTCGTGCTCGTGTACAATTCAATGCAAAAGTAAACGATCGCACTGACGCAGTTGTTCGTTTGACTTCTGGTAACTTCGAATTGGGTAACTCCCAAAACGGTGGTAATGCAGACGCTCAAATCGATCGCGCATATGTTAACCATAAATTCGGTGAACGCGTATCTTTGAAAGCTGGCCGTTTCGGTCAAGTTGTTGGTGGTGGCTTAGCATTTGATGGTACTTTCGACGGTGCTCAATTGAACGCTGGTAACGACAAAATTATGGCTCAAGCAGCTTACGGTTACATGGTATCCGGCGAAGCAGCTGGCTTAACTAAAGACCAAAACGTAACTAACACTTACCTTGGCTTAAAAGGTAAAGTAGGTAAACACACTATGGTTGGTGGTTTCTACGATCGTGTAAACCAAGATAGCACTAATGGTTACAAAAATATCTACGGCTTCAACGCTGATGCTAACTTCGACAAAGTTTGGGTTGGTGGCGAATGGTTGAAAGACTCCCACGTTGATGAATCTCAAGCTTGGACTGCAGGTCTTGGCTTTGGCGACTACAACATCGCTAAAAAAGGTTCTTGGGATGTTAAAGGCCAATACTTCAACGCTAAAGCTAACGCTCCTATCGTTGATACTACTTACAACCACCTTTACACTACAAATGCTAAAGGTTGGATGGCTTCCGTTAACTATGCATTGCAAAACAACGTTGGCTTGTCCGCTAACTACGGTTTCGACTGGAAAACTCAAGACGGTGCTGATCTTAACGACTTCTACCGTGCAGACCTTAACTACAAATTCTAATTTGATAGTTAACCATATAAAAGGGACTCCTTCGGGAGTCTCTTTTTTTATGAATAATCTATAGATTCCTATAACAAATTGATATAGAATGCCTTTTATTATGCAATTTTAATATTAAAGATCAACTTATATACAAATAATACTTATCTTTTATTTTGTGATTTATAAGCTCTGTTACTGGGAGAAGTAAAATATTTTTGATAGAGGATTACTGTATATTTCTATCTATATAAGTATTATAAATGGTATAATAAAGAGTATTAGATTTTCTTGTGAAGGAGGTAAGAATGAATCCTTCTTTTTCTCATATAAAAATGGTAGCCATCGATTGTGATGAGACGTTAGTTCGAAGTGATAATACAGTTTCTGCGTATACAGTTGATGTATTGCATCGCTTGCAGCAGAAGGGAATTGGTATAACAATTGCAACTGGACGCATGTATCTGACGGCAAAACCAATTGGAACTGCATTACAGCTTGGTAATGTGCCCATGATTTTATTTTCTGGGGGCTTAATTCAGGAGTTAGAAACGGGATATAAGTTATTCGAACAAACGGTTCCTATTGATGTAGTACATCGTATTTTTGAACTCGGTCAACACTATGATTGGCATATACAATCGTATGTAAATGATCATTTATTATGCCATCATAGAAATTGGCAATCTGATCGGTATGAACAGCAAACTGGAGCTGTACCTGAGTTTTTAGGCGATATAATCTATACGCTTTCCACGGAACCTAATAAGCTTATTGCTATCGATACAGAAGAGGGCATTGATCGAATTATTGATATCTTAACGCCTTTAGTTGGTAATGAAGTTACATTGGTACGCAGTCAGCGAGATTTTCTTGAGATTACTGCCCCTAATGTATCAAAAGGACGTGCATTAGCTCAATTAGCTATGGATAATAACATTGGTTTAGAACATATAATTTCTTTTGGTAATGCTGAAAATGATATTTCTATGCTTAGTGAAACGGGATATTCAGTAGCTGTTTCAAATGCAACAGAACATGTAAAATCTGTGGCTAATGAAGTATGTGGACATCATAATGATGATGGTGTGGCTCATTGGATCGAAGAGAATCTTTTATAATGGAGTAAAACTATGGAAGCCTTTCGTTTATTAATCGTTACTGGCATGTCTGGTGCTGGTAAAACTCAAGTATTACAGGCCCTAGAGGATATGGGCTATCTATGTATTGATAATATTCCTCCTGTACTTATTCCTAAGTTAAGTGAGATTTGTCGACAAGGTGGGGAACGTACAAACCGTGTGGCTTTGGTTGTAGATATCCGGGGTGGTGAATTCTTTGAAGCTCTTTCCTCCTCTCTTGAAACATTGAGAGAAATGAAGGTAGATTATGAAATCGTCTTTATGGATGCTACAGATGAGACTTTAATTAGAAGATATAAAGAAAGTCGTCGCAGCCATCCGTTAGCTCCAGATGGAATGATTACTACAGGATTAAAAGATGAGCGTCAAATTTTAAATTCTGTACGTCATAAAGCAGACTTTATTATTGATACAACAAATATGAAGACAGCTAGCTTGAAAGAGTATTTAAAAACTCGCTTTACTCAAGTAGACGAAGGTCATGGCATGTCTATTACAGTAGTGAGCTTTGGTTTTAAATATGGTCTCCCTTTAGATGCTGATATGGTTTGGGATGTTCGATTCTTACCAAATCCATTTTATATTCCAGATTTCCGTCATAAAACAGGCCGTGTGAAAGCTGTTAATGAATACATTCACTCCTTTGAGGTTACAGAGGAGTTTAAAAAACGATACTTTGATACCATAGATTTCCTTGTACCTAATTATGAGCAAGAAGGGAAATCTCAATTTATCGTGGCTGTAGGTTGTACTGGCGGTATGCATAGATCTGTGGCCATGGCAGAAGCATTATATTCCCATCTATTAGAAAAGGGGTATCGTGTTTCCGTAGAACATCGAGATATGATGAAAAATAATGTAGAAGAAGATTACAATCCTCATGAAATAAAACACTTGGTAACTAGATAGGGGTTCTTATGTTGCGAAAAAGATGGTTTCGGTGGCTTATACCGGGCCTAAATATAAAACGTTGGCTTGCCCTATTTAGTTGTGGTGTAGGTCTTTTAATCATTGGCATATCATTGATGTTTAACTATCAATGGCTTGCCGTTCTTGAAGATGTTGTATTGGCCTTTTCCTATAATATGACGGGCTTTTACAATTATAATGTGCTCATTGCTGTGGGTGCAGTTATATTATCGATTGGTGCCGTTTTAATGCTAATCGGTACTAGTAAGGTTATTAAAACGATTATTCGTGCTGTACTGCCTAATCCTGATAGTAAGGTATCGGATATTATCTTCCAAAATATACGCCTTGATAAAGGTCCTAAAATCGTTGTTATCGGCGGTGGTACAGGATTATCTAATCTATTGCGTGGGTTGAAAACACACACATCTAATTTATCAGCTATTGTTACAGTAGCTGATGATGGTGGTTCATCAGGTCGTTTGCGGGAAGATTTTAAAATGATTGCTCCTGGTGACTTACGAAACTGCTTGGTCGCATTAGCAGAACAAGAAGGGGTTATGGAAAATCTTTTCCGCTACCGCTTTGAAGGGGAAAATGAGCTATCTGGCCATAGCTTTGGCAATCTCTTTATTACAGCACTTGCTCAAGTATACGATGGCGATGTGGAAGAAGCACTTGAAGCGGCTAGTAAATTACTACGTGTACGAGGTCGTGTAATTCCTTCATCTACAGAGTTTATTAAATTGGTAGCAGAGATGACCGATGGTACCATTGTAGAAGGTGAAAGTAATATTCCAAACGCTGGTAAAACCATTCGTCATATGTATAGCGAACCTGCGCAACCAAAGCCGGAAGGTGCTGCATTACGTGCTATCGATGAAGCCGATGTCATCATTTTTGGACCTGGTAGCTTATATACAAGTATCATTCCAAACTTGTTAACTGATAAAATTGCATCTCATATATGTGCTAGTAAGGCAAATAAGATTTATATTGCTAATGTTATGACTCAACCTGGTGAAACATCGGGCTATACACTTAGTGATCATGTGGAGGCTCTCATCGCTCATGGTGGGGAAGGCATCGTAGATACTGTACTGGCAAACGATGGGCCACTACCAATTCAAATGGTAGAACAATATAGTGCAGTAGGCTCTGAGCCTGTGGCATTAGATACTAAGAAACTACAAGCTAAAGGGATTCGCACGATTCGGGCTACTTTAATTAGTTCGAAAAAGCCAGCTGTTCATGATCCAGAACGGTTAGGTAAAGTAATTATGGATATTGTTCATGCCATGCAATCGGATACTGAACCACATATCTTAGAGTATTATCTCCAACGAGATGATCATTAATGAGAAGGGATACCTATGTCATTTGCTGAAGATGTAAAAAATGAATTATGCCAATATGAATCCTCTAGTGATGCAGATGTGGCCATGAAAATTGAAGCGTCTTGCTTATTGCGCATGGGTGGATCTATCATTCTGGGGATGAAGGGCGCTGTTGGTATTAGATTAGCTACTGCAAATAATGCAGTAGCTCGTCGCTTGTTAGGCATTTTAAAGAAACAATATGAATTGCCTACCAATGTATTAGTACGACAAGGGCTTAACTTGCGTAAGAAAAATATGTATACCCTATCTGTGGAGCCATCCATAGAAGGGCGACAGGCTTTAGAAGATCTTGCTTTATGGCCTGTAACTGAACAAATCCCTCGTAGTTGGCTTAAATCTATGGAGGCACGACGTGCCTTTTTACGAGGTGCCTTTTTAGGTGGTGGCTCTGTTAATAAGCCACAAAGTGATTATCATCTTGAGTTTATGACCGGCAATGAGAATTTTGCAAAGGAAATTATCCACGTATTGCGGCTCTTTCACATTCATGCAGGATTGACGGAGCGTAAAGAAGAATATGTGGTATACCTTAAAGAAGGGGACGCGGTAACGAATTGCTTACAGATTATGGGTGCTCAATCAGCCTTGATGGAGTTTGAAAATGTGCGCATTATGAAGACTGTGCGAAATCAAATCAATCGACAAGTAAACTGTGAGACCGCCAATTTACAAAAGGTTGTAGATGCTGCAGTACGTCAGGTAAAAGCAATTCGAATCATCGATAGAGAAATTGGTATTGATGCATTGCCTGACAAGTTGAGGATTGTAGCCAGATTGAGATGGGACAATCCAGAAGCGAGTCTGAAAGAACTTGAAGAATTGATGGATGGCGAATTATCTAAGTCGGGTATTGGACATCGTTTAAAGAAAATTGAAGCATTAGCACTTACGTATGACCCTATGGGGCTTGAAGAAATATAGAGGTATTAATATATGTTTTCTTATAAATCAAAATATTGTGTAGCTGCGGCCATGGCCGCCATGGCTGCGCTTACAGGCCATGTAGAGGCTCGTGATATAGATTTACAATCAATTGGATATTTTCAGTTTTCTCCGTTGCCACCAAGTTTGGTGTCTCAAACGGATACATTGCTACTATCAGATAGCCCTGAATATGTAGGACCAGTAGGTGGTACACTTAGTGCAGGTACAATTAATGGAAATGGTCGTATCTATTTTTACCATGTAAATGAAATGGATCAGCCTCATAAGATTGCTATCGTATTGGAGAATCAATCGGCGTATCCCAATACTGTTCATGTGATGAGACAGTTGAAATCTGTGGCCACACCAGATTATTTCGCTGCTGGTCGTGATTTATCCCGGAAGGACTTAGAGCATCCTTTAGATGAAAGTCCCAATGCGAGACCTTTATATTCGCTAAGTATTCCGCCACAAGGGCGCCAATTAATCTTTAGTGATTTGGAAAATACACCAGTATATCAAGATGCATTATTTACCGGTATCGTAGATATTAAAACAGAGGCACCAATCTTTGCTCGTGTTATGATGTTGCCTATGGGGATGGATGCTGTAGATGCATCTCATTGGGCGAAAAATTTGCCTATTGATGAAATTCAGTTGCGTGGTACCTATACTGGGTCTAAGCGTAATATGGAGGTTACTACACCATTTGATACTACATTAGGTGGTGCTTTTGTAGAAATCGGTAATGACCGTGAAGATATGTTTATCAATGGTGTAGACGAAATGCAAAATAAAGCATTTGTTCGTGACCGTGGTAACTATGGTGTTTCATATACTTTAAAAATTCCTACAAAAGGTAATGAACCATTTAGATTGTATTTTAACCCTCTTGGTGGTCCCTATTCTGGTTCCTTTACGGTGAAAGCATTACACCAACAAGGTGCTCGTCGCGGTCAAACAGATACACGAACCTATCATATTGGTGGTGCCGATGGTATCTCTGCACTTGGGGATGGAACTATTTTAGATAGTCGCATCATGGGCAATTATAATGCAGGGGATTTATTAACCTTGAATTTTATGCCTGCTGGGGCATCTAATTTGCCGATTCGATTCTTATTGATTCCTGAATCTCTTGCAAATCCACAAAAACATCAGACTATTGCGGTCAATGTACCAAAAGATGTAACTGACTCTTTAGGGCACCCAACTCAAAGTGGTACACAAATCCCTGTAGGTCCTATAAACGGTAAAGATACAAATAAGGGCACTGTAGATAGTTCTAAATCGACTATGACTCCTGCTAAACAGGCAGAAACAATTGCTCATGAAGAAACAAAAAAATTGAGTGATAAAGCTGCAGCAGATGCTAAAAAAGAGGCACAACTCAAAAAAGCAAAAGATGCAGAAGAAGCATTAGCGCGTAAGAAGGCTGAAGAAGCTCGTATAGCAGCAGAAAAGGCCGAATTGGCGCGTAAAGCAGCAGAAGCAAAACATGCTGAAGTGGAGCGCAAACTAGCAGAGAAAGCTGAGGCGGATCGCAAAGCTGCTGAATTGAAGGCGGCTCAAGAAGCACAAGCTGCAAAAGAAAAAGCTGCATTAGAAGCTAAAAAAGCTGAAGAAATGCGTCAAGCAGAAGAAGCTAAACGACTAGAAGCTGAAAGAAAAGCTGAGCTTGATCGAAAAGTAGCTGAAGCACGTAAGGCTGAAGAAGAACGTAAAGCAGAAATGGCGCGTATTGAAGCTGCAAGAAAGGCTGAGGCGGATCGTTTAGAAGCGGCCCGTAAAGCAGAGGAAGCTCGTGTAGCGGCAGAAGCGAAACGTCTTGAAGAAGAACGTAGAATAGAAGCGGCTCGTATTGAAGCCGCTCGTAAAGCTGAAGAAGCTAGACAAGCCGCAGAAGCCAAGGCTCGATTTGAAGCACAACGGGCAGCAGAAAAGGCAGCATTAGAGGCAAAAAAAGCTGAAGAAGAACGCTTAGCAGCTGAAGCGAAAGCGCGTTTAGCAGCACAGCGAAAAGCAGAACAAGAAGCATTAGAAGCACGCCGCGCAGAAGAAGCACGGAAAGCTGCAGAGGCGAAAGCGGCATTAGAAGCACAACGTGCAGCTGAACAGGCTGCGTTAGAAGCGAAACGTCAAGAAGATGCTCGTAAAGCGGCAGAAGCAAAAGCAGCCTTAGAAGCACAACGTATTGAAGCGGCAAGAAAAGCTGAAGAAGCACGTCGTGCAGAAGAAGCGAGAAAGGCTGAGGAGGCAAGAATCGAAGCGGCCCGTAAAGCAGAGGAAGCTCGTGTTGCAGCAGAGGCTAAACGTGCAGAAGAAGCGCGTAAGGCTGAAGAGGCAAGAATTGAAGCGGCCCGTAAAGCTGAAGAAGCGCGTAAGGCTGAAGAAGCACGCCGCGCAGAAGAAGCACGTCGCTTAGAAGTAGCTAGACTTGAGGCACAACGCAAGGCTGAACAAGAACGACTTGAAGCGGCTCGTAAAGCTGAAGAAGCTCGCGTTTCTGCTGAAGCAAAACGTCAGGAAGAATTGCGTAAGGCCGAGGAAGCTCGAATCGCAGCTGAAGCAAAACGGGCAGAAGAACTTCGTAAGGCTGAGGAAGCTCGAATCGCAGCCGAAGCGAAACGTGCAGAAGAAGCTCGTAGAGCAGAGGAAGCACGCCGCATAGAAGAGGCTAGACGAGCAGAAGAAGCGCGAAAAGCCGAAGAAGCTCGTATAGCTGCTGAGGCACGTAAAGCAGAGCAAGCTAGATTGGCTGCAGAACGTGCAGAAGCTGAACGCCAAGCAGCAGAGGCAAAACGCATTGCTGAAGAACGTTACCAAGCTCACTTAGAAGCGGAACGTAAGGCGGAAGAAGCACGTCAGCAAGCTCTTGCGCAAGCCGAAGTTGAACGTAAAGCTAAAGAGCGAGCTGAAGCAATTCAACGTGTCAAAGAACAACAAGAAAATGCTCGTCATCGCGCAGAACTTGCACGTCAACAAATTGAGGCAGAACGTAAGGCAGCACAAGCTGCTAAAACAGGACCTTCCTTCAGTGAACTTGATGATGTACATGAGGATACACCAAGTGTAACTATTCCAAATGCTGTATCTATTGATGAGTTGACTAAACCTAGACCGACTGCATCTCAAAATACACGTCGTCGTGACCAACGGCAACCACTACAAAATCAACAATATGCACAGCAAAATCCAATGACTAATGGTCAACAAGATCAAGCTCCTTATAGTTCACAGCAAGATAAACAAAATGATGATCAAAATCCACCAAAATTATATCCTATGGGTCAGTAATATTAGCTTATAATAATGAAAATTATTTGTATCTAATTATAGATTGACTATAAGGAAACAATTGGGGAAGTATAGAGAGGACAAGCCACTTTTGAGGGTTTGTCCTCTTTTTAAAATACTTATGAACTTTTGCTTTCACATTGACTTTCAAGAGGAGATTCAGTACAATAAATAAAGAAAATGCATCCATGGTACGAGAGACCATTGCATATTACAAAACCTTTTAATTTAGTCCAGAGAGGCTGAGAAAGGAATATAGTTGAAGCGCCCCATAAGGGCTTCTTTGTGCAAACTATTTGACCTTTTGCCCTGGGCAAAAGGTCTTTTTTGTTACGTGAGTTAGGAGGAAATCATGGGACAAGTTAGCCTAAAAGGCAAACATTTATTGGGTTTGCAAAATGTGTCACCTGAAGAAATCAAATTGATTTTAAATGTGGCAAAGAAAATGAAAAAAATCGTTCTTTCTGATGATAAGAAGGTTCCACTTTTAAAGGGGAAATCCATTATTAACCTCTTTATGGAACCTAGTACTCGTACCCGTAGTTCCTTTGAATTAGCAGGCAAATATTTAGGGGCTGACGTTATTAATCTTTCTCCTAGCGGTTCTTCCATGGGTAAAGGTGAAAGCTTCCGTGATACTTTGCTAACATTATCCTATATGGGCACAGATGCTATCGTAATGCGTCATAGTGCAGAAGGGGCTCCTCTATATGCTACAAAAGCAGTAGATCCTATCATTATCAATGCTGGTGATGGTGCTCATGAACATCCAACACAAGCTTTGTTAGATATGTATTCCATCTTAGAGAAAAAAGAATCTATTGAAGGCTTAAAAATTGTTATCTTAGGCGATATTATGCATAGCCGTGTAGCAAGATCTAATATTTATGGCCTTACAAAAATGGGTGCTAAAGTCCATTTGGCTGGTCCTCGTACAATGGTATATCCAGAGCTCGAAAAATTAGGTGTTACCGTTCACCACGATATTCGTGAAGCAGTGGCTGATGCAGATGTAGTTAACGTACTTCGCATTCAATTAGAACGTATTCATTCTGCATTGTATCCTACAAATAGAGAGTATGCTCGTATCTTCGGTATTAATAATGATGTATTGAAATTGGCTAAAGATGATGTAATGGTAATGCATCCAGGTCCTATGAACCGGGGCCTTGAAATTGCACCAGATGTAGCATATTCTGGTCAATCCGTAATTCAAGAACAGGTACGTAATGGCGTAGCTGTACGTATGGCTGTATTGTACTTAACTATTATCGGAGGTGACGGTAGTGAGCTTGCTTATTAAAAATGGTACGGTAGTTAATCCGGCAAAAAAACAAAACGAAGTAGCAGACGTTCTCGTAAAAGATGGTAAAATTGCAGCCATCGGTCAAAACTTAAGTGCTGAAGGCGCTGAAGTATATGATGCAACAGGTCTTATCGTAGCACCTGGCCTTATCGATATTCACACACATTTACGTGAACCAGGCCAAGAGGCGAAAGAAGACTTCCACTCCGGTACACAAGCGGCTGCAGCAGGTGGTTTCACACGTGTAGTCACTATGGCTAATACAAATCCAGTTGTAGATAATGCTGCTCTTGTAAGAGGCTTACAAAAACAGGCTGAGCTTACAGGTGTTGTAAAAGTAGAATTTATTGGTGCTGTATCAAAGGCCTTGAAGGTAAGGAACTTGCTGAAATGGGCGATATGGCAGAAGCTGGTGTAGTAGCCTTCTCCGATGATGGCCACTATGTAGAAAATGCTGCATTTATGCGTCGTGCCTTAGAGTACTCCTCCATGTTTAATAAAATGGTTATCGACCATGCAGAAGATATTACATTGACTAAAAATGGTCATATGCATGAAGGTATCGTTTCCTATGAACTAGGTGTTATTGGTCGTCCTGCAGTAGCTGAAGATTTAGCGGTTGCTCGTGATATTTTGTTATCTGAAATGACAGGCGGTCACATTCATATTGCACACGTAAGTAGTAAAAATACAGTGGACATGGTTCGTCGCGCAAAAGCAAAAGGTCTTAATGTAACATGTGAAGTTACAAGCCAACATTTATCTTTCACAGATGAATATTTACGCGAATACAATCCAGCGTTTAAAATGGCTCCTCCAATTCGCTCCGAAGATCATCGTCAAGCATTATTAGAAGGCTTGAAAGATGGCACAATCGATGCAATTATTACAGACCATGCACCGCATGCATATGAAGAAAAAGACCATGAGTTCTGCTGTGCTCCTAATGGTTTCAGTGGTCTCGAAACATCTTTAGCAGCGGTTATTACCAATGCGTATGGTCCAGATAAACTCAGCATTGACCAAGTTGTGTACTATATGAGTACACGTCCAGCTGAATTAATGCGTCTTGATGCAGGTGTTCTTGAAGTTGGTAAACCAGCAGATATTACTGTATTCTCTACAACTGAAGAATGGACAGTAGATCGAAATAAATTCTATACAAAAGGCAAAGTCAGCCCATTTGATGGTATGACTGTTACAGGTAAGGCCAAACTCACAGTAGTTGATGGCAAAGTAGTTATGAAGGAGGGCGTAGTCTTATAATGAAAGGCAAGTTAGTTCTTGAAGATGGTTCCGTGTTTGAAGGTTCCTTATTAGGTGGCGCTCCAACAGTAGGCGAAGTTGTATTTAACACAGGTATGACAGGGTATCAAGAAATCTTGACTGATCCATCCTATGCGGATCAAATTATTACATTAACATATCCTTTGATCGGTAATTATGGTACATTGAATGCTATTACTCAAGGCCCTAAACCATATTGTAAAGGCTTTATCGTAGGAGAACTGTGTGATTTCCCATCTAACTGGCAAAATGAAGGCTTATTTAGCGAGTATCTTCGTTTACACGGCATCCCTTGCCTTTATGATGTAGATACACGTGCTATTACACGTGTACTTCGTAACCATGGCGTAATGAAAGGCGTACTTGTACGTTCTGATTACCCTATGGAAGATATTCAAAAATTATTTAAACAAGACTTGCCAACAGATCAAGTTATGCGTGTAACTACAAAATGGCAAGGTATGCGTGGCGATAAAAATGCAGAGTTCCATGTAGCTGTAATGGACTATGGTGTAAAGGAAAATATCCTTCGCTCTTTAGAAGCAGCTGGTTGTCGTCTAACAGTATTCCCTGCAGATGCTAAGGCTGAAGATGTATTGGCAGCAAATCCAGATGGTGTATTCTTATCTAACGGCCCTGGAGATCCTCAAGATCTTGGCTATGCTGTAGAAGAAGTAAAGAAATTATTCGGTAAAAAGCCTATCTTCGGCATTTGCATGGGCCATCAAGTATTGGCTCAAGCCTATGGTGGTACAACATTTAAATTAAAATTTGGTCACCGGGGCTCTAACCATCCAGTACAAGATTTACGTACAGGCCGCGTATATATTACATCTCAAAATCATGGCTATGCAGTAGATGATACTTCCTTGCCAGACTTTGTAGAAATTACACATCGCAGTGTAAATGATGGTACTGTAGAAGGTATGCGTCATAAAGAATTACCTATCTTCTCTGTACAATATCATCCAGAAGCATCCCCAGGACCTACTGATAATCTATATTTATTTGACGAATTTGAAGACTTAATGAGAAAGGGAAAATAATATGACCACAGAAGCAAAAAAAGTACTTGTAATTGGTTCTGGTCCAATTATTATCGGCCAAGCTGCAGAGTTTGACTATGCTGGTACACAAGCATGCCGTTCCCTTCGTGAAGAAGGTTATAAAGTAGTATTGGTTAACTCCAATCCTGCTACAATTATGACCGATACAGATATTGCAGACCGCGTATATGTAGAACCGATTAGTCTTGAATTCGTAACAGAAGTAATTAAAAAAGAACGCCCTTGGGGCTTATTGGCTACATTGGGTGGCCAAGTAGGTCTTAATATGGCCGTACAATTGTCTGAAGCTGGCGTATTAGAAGAATACGGTGTAAAACTTCTAGGTACAACACTTGAAGCTATTAAACAAGCAGAAGACCGTGAACTCTTCAAAGAAGCGATGAAGGAAATCAATCAACCAGTTCCTGAATCCGATATCTTTAACGATCTTGAAGAAGCGGTAGCTTTTGCTAATCGCATTGGTTATCCTATCATCATCCGTCCTGCTTACACATTGGGCGGTACTGGTGGTGGTATTGCGCATAATGAAGATGAAATGTATGAAATCACACGTCGTGGTTTGAAACTTTCACCAATTCACCAAATCCTAGCAGAACGTTCTGTAGCAGGCTGGAAAGAAATCGAATACGAAGTAATGCGCGATAGTGCAGATAACTGTATCATCGTATGTAATATGGAAAATATCGATCCTGTAGGCGTACATACTGGTGACTCCATCGTTGTGGCACCAAGCCAAACATTAAACGATATTCAATACCAAATGCTTCGTACTGCTTCTGTAGAAATTATTCGTTATTTGAAAATCGAAGGTGGTTGTAACGTACAATACGCGTTGAATCCAAATAGCAATGAATATATCGTTATCGAAGTAAACCCTCGTGTATCCCGTTCCTCTGCATTAGCATCTAAAGCAACTGGCTATCCAATTGCGAAGGTAGCTGCAAAAATTGCAGTAGGCATGACATTGGATCAAATTACAAATGCTGTAACAGGTGAAACAAAAGCATGCTTCGAACCTACACTTGACTATGTAGTAACGAAATTCCCACGTTGGCCATTTGAAAAATTCAATTTGGCAGACCGCACATTGGGCACTCAAATGAAGGCTACTGGCGAAGTTATGGCTATCGATCGCTCCTTGGAAGGCTCCTTGCTTAAAGCAATTCGTTCCTTGGAAATTGGTTTAGACCATATTGAGCTAAAGAAAATCTCTCATGAGTCTATGGAACAATTGATTGAACGTTTACATTTAGTAGATGATGAACGTATCTATGTTGTAGCAGAAGCACTTCGCAAGGGCATTAGTGTAGAAAAAATTCACTACATTACAAAAATTGATACATTCTTTATTGAAAAAATCAAAAACATTGTTAATGTAGAAAAAGCATTGGCTGAACATGGCTTAACAGAAGAAGTATTGCGCAAAGCAAAACGCTATTCCTTCACTGATTCTGTTATCGCCCGTTATGCTAATACAACAGTAGAAGAGGTTCGTGCAAAACGTAAAGAATGGAACATTCTTCCAACCTATAAATATGTAGATACATGTGCTGCAGAATTCGAATCTAAAACACCGTACTACTACAGTGCTTATGCACAAGAAGACGAAGTTAAACCACTCGGTGAAAAATCTGTTGTCGTACTTGGTTCCGGTCCAATTCGTATAGGTCAAGGCGTAGAGTTTGACTACTGCTCTGTGCATTCCTCTTGGGCACTTCGTAAAGCGGGTTACCAATCTATTATGATCAACAATAACCCAGAAACAGTGTCTACTGACTTTGATATTTCTGATTCCTTGTACTTCGAACCATTAACAGTGGACGATGTAATGGAAATCATTGATAAAGAAAAACCAGCTGGCGTTATTGCTCAATTTGGTGGTCAAACAGCTATCAACTTGGCGGGTCCATTGGCTAAGCGTGGTGTAAAAATTCTCGGTACATCCGTAGATAGCATCGACATGGCAGAAGACCGTGAACGCTTTGATGAATTGTTGGCGAAACTTGGTATTCCACGTCCAGTAGGTGCTCTTGTAACTTCTGATGAAGAAGCACAAGCAGCAGCTAAAAACTTGAAATATCCATTGATTGTTCGTCCTTCCTATGTATTGGGCGGTCGTGCCATGGAAATCGTATACAACGATAAAGAGCTTGATGTATACATGAAGGAAGCTGTAGTTGCATCCAAGGAACATCCTGTTCTTATCGACCGTTACATGGTTGGTATGGAAGTAGAGGTTGACGCTATTTCCGATGGTACTGACGTATGTATTCCTGGTATTATGGAACAAATCGAACGCGCTGGTGTTCACTCTGGTGACTCCATGGCCGTTTATCCTGCTCAACATTTGAGCCAAGAATTGATTGATCAAATTGTAGACTATACACGTCGTATTGCAGTAGGCCTTAATGTTAAAGGTGTACTTAACATTCAATATATCGTGGCTGATGGTGAACTTAACGTAATTGAAGTTAACCCTCGTTCTAGTCGTACTGTACCATTCATTTCTAAGGTTACAGGCATTAATATGGTAGAATATGCAACACGCATTGCTCTTGGTGAAAGCTTAAAAGATTTAGGCTTGCCACTCGGTCTTGTACCTAATAAACCATATGTAGCTGTAAAAGCACCTGTATTCTCCTTCTCCAAAATGGGCCTTGTAGAAATTGCTCTTGGACCTGAAATGAAATCTACTGGTGAAGTTATGGGTATTGGTCGCACATATTCTGAAGCTTTGTTTAAAGCAATCAATGGCGCTAACATGCGTATCCCAGAAGATGGTACAATCCTTATGACTGTTGCAGATCGCGATAAAGATGAAGCGAGTCAATTAGCAAAAGGCTTTATTGAATTGGGCTATCACATTGAAGCAACGGGTGGTACTGGTAAATACTTCAAAGAACATGGCATTGACTGCAAGGTAGTTAACAAAATCTCTGAAGGTGATGACAACTGTGCTGACCACATTCGTCAAGATAAAGTCGATCTTGTACTTAATACATTGACGGCAGGTAAACGTCCTGAACGTGAAGGGTTCCAATTGCGTCGTCTTGCTGTAGAAATGGGTACACCATGCTTAACAAGTCTTGATACAGCTCGTGAAGTATTGCGCGTTGTAGCAAACCGTAAAGATGATGCTAACTACAATGTAGAAGCATTACAAGATTTTGAATTGGAGTAAAACCATGAGTGGTTATGTAGAACAGGGCGAAGTCGTTCGCAATGAGCAAATAGGCTCTGATGTGTGGATTATGGATATTCACGCACCAAAACAGGCAGCAGAAGCAAAGGTAGGACAGTTTTGTAATGTTCGCGTAGCGGACTCTACGGCGCCATTATTGCGTCGCCCTATTAGCTATGCTGGATTCGATGTACAAAAGGGGACTATTACCCTTTTGTATCGCGTCGTAGGCAAGGGGACTGAAATTATGACACGTCTCGTGCCTGGTGATACATTAGATTGTTTAGGACCTTTGGGTGAACCATTTGTAACATCTAATAATATGCTACTTGTTGGTGGTGGTGTTGGTATTGCACCGATGCTATGCATCGCGTCTCACTTGCAAAACGGTGAAGAAGCACAAGTTATTTTGGGCTTTAGAAATGAAAGTGAAACCTTCTGGGCAGACTTATTCAAAGATACGCCTGTAGAGGTACATATCACTACTGATGATGGTAGCGTAGGTACAAAAGGTTTCCCTACAGCGATCATGCCAGAACTTATTAACGCCAATACGTTCACATCTGTTATGACTTGTGGTCCTACACCGATGATGAAGGGTGTGGCAAAAGTTGCTAAAGAGCTCAATGTACCATGCCAAGTATCTCTTGAAGAACGCATGGGATGTGGTACAGGCGGTTGCTTAGGTTGCGCTTGTGATGGTGCCGGTGGCAAACGTTATAAAGTTTGTAAAGATGGTCCTGTATTCCCAGCTGAGGAGGTGTTCTTTTAATGAGTGAACGCGATTTAAATAACACCGTTACACCTAATCCAAAGCTTGCTGTAGATTATTGTGGGATTAAGATGAAAAATCCTATTATCGCTGCATCTGGTACCTTTGGTAATGGCCCTGAGTATGCTGGTTATTTAGACCTTAGTAATGAAGTAGGTGCTATTTCTGTAAAAGGATTAACGCCTAAAGGTCGTCATGGTAATCCAGGGACTCGTATTGCAGAAACACCATCTGGTGTATTAAACTGTATTGGACTTGAAAATCCAGGGGCAGAGCATTTTGTTACAGATATTTTGCCAGACCTCAAGAAATATGATGTACCATTGCTAGCAAATATGTCTGCTGGTACGGTAGAGGAATTTGCGTGGATGGCAGAAACACTATCTGTAGATGGTATTGCAGGCCTTGAAGTTAATGTATCTTGCCCAAATGTTGCCTGTGAAGGCATGGCTTTTGGTATAGATCCAAAGGTAGTAGAACAGGTAACAAAAGCGGTTCGCAAAGTAACAGATAAGCCCGTTATTGTAAAACTTTCACCAAATGTTACGGATATTGTGGAAATCGCAAAGGCTGTAGAAGCTGGTGGCGGCGATGGTGTCAGTCTCATTAATACCATTCTTGGTATGGCTATCGATATCCATCGTCGTAAACCTGTATTGGGTAATATTTATGGTGGTTTATCTGGGCCAGCTGTTAAACCGGTTGCACTTCGCATGGTGCACCAAGTATATAAAGGGGTTAATATTCCTATTATGGGCCTTGGTGGGATTATGACAGGCACTGATGCTGTTGAATTTATGATGGCTGGTGCACAAGCAGTCCAAGTTGGGGTTGCTACAATGGTAGATCCCACGGCGATTTCTCGTATTGCTCGTGAAATGGGCGATTATGTGGAACAATATAATCTAAACAGTATTACTGATATAGTAGGTGCTGTGCATCAAGGGTAGTAATAGTTTGTATCTAGTAAATGTAACGACTAAAAGTTTACTTGTGCAGCTTAAGATGGCTTACCATACATATTAAGATGACAAAGAAAAGACCTAGTACATAGTGTACTAGGTCTTTTCTTATGTATTGTATTGGTATCTAACATAGGGTAGGTACCAATCGTGGAAACTGTTGATATCATAATAGTAATCATATGTAGAAATTTAATTATACATAAGCTTTATAGAAATCAATAAATTGCTGTGCTACCGGAGATAAAGCATGTCCTTTGAGGGTAATAAATGCTTTTTTGAAATCTCCAGAGAATTCTGGTAATTTAATGCGGGCCATTTTACGATGGTTAACAAGCTCTTTACCATCCATAGGAACTAAAGAGACAGTTCTACCAGAAGATGCCCATTCGATAGCAGAACTCTTAGTTGTAGTGATAGCAACGGCATTGAGTTGGTCCATATCTGTCAAGCTAGATTGCATAATCATTCGCACAGAGCCGCCGGAGAGGGATAATGGGCATTTTTTGATATCATCCCAAGTGATTGTATCATGTTCGCGGTCTATCCAGAATACATCACGACGGAAGATAGCATATAAGTGTTCTTCTTGTGTGAGAAGAATATCAAATTTGTCAGTGTCTACCATTTGGATATTAGCAATTCCTAACTCAGCATTACCATTAATCAGTTGATTAACTACATTCGTCATCAGTCCTTCATAGATTTCAAAGTGAACTGATGGATATTTCATGGAAAAGGCTGGTAAATATTGTTGTACAATTGGTGTGGAACGAGATGCAGAGGTTGCGATTCTCAACGTACCTTCAATGCGTGAATTTAACTGCTGTACCGCATTATACGTAGATTCTTCAATAGAACATAGTTGTTGGGCTTTTTCGTAGAAGATTTTACCTGCATCAGTAAGTTGTAAGTTCGATCCTCGTTGACCGCGCTTGATATTGATGAGTTGAGCCCCAAATTCAGCTTCTAAATATTTTAATTGTTTACTTAAAGCTGGTTGTGTAATATGAAGAATCTCTGCGGCCTGTGTCATATTGCCCGTTTGAACGAGGGTAATAAAATTGTGGTAGTAAGATGTATCCATAGAATCTCCCTATTATACACAAAATAAGATAAATAAAATTTATAACGAACTGAGTAATAGTAATTTCACATTTAATAAAATGGTATATATACTATAGTTATCAAGGAAAGAGAAAGAATAATGTGTTTGAAATAAACTTTCTATCCTTATCACAAATTTTTATATAATATAGTGATTAAGAAAGTAGGTACTATCATGGGCGTAGTAAAAAGAACATTAGGTAAAGCAATTCGTAATTGGGAAGCACGTAGATTAATGACTGCACATAATACAGGTCTTAGTCGTAAAAAACAACTAGAACGCGTATGGCCTCATCCATTGACTAATGAAAAACGTCACGAACTAAGTCAAGGCATAAGTGGATTAGTCCATAGTGATAACTAATTAATGTGCTCATCAGTAAGATTATTGTTCTAGCGGTAGCACCACTTCAATAGAATCTAATATAGTACAAGTAGCAGCTCCATGACTCATGTCTTGGAGCTCTTTTTGTATGCGCTCTACATCAGTAGGAGGTACTAAGATAGTAATATCTACATGTTCGCCAAAACTTGCTTCATAATGTAGTTTTTGATCTTGCACATATCTTTCTATAGCCCCATACAAGGAATAGTCGATGGTAGCCTGCAACTGAGTTCGTGTTGTGTGTAGTTCTTTAGGGGCAAGACGTAAAGTTTCTGCAACGGAGTGTGAATATGCACGAATCAAACCACCTGCGCCTAGCTTAATACCTCCAAAATAGCGCGTTACTACGACGGCTACATTGGTAATACCTGTTTTTTTGAGTACTTCTAACATAGGTTTACCAGCGGTACCAGAAGGCTCACCATTGTCAGAAGAGCGTTGTTGCTCTTGCTTTGGTCCTAATGCAAAGGCCGTACAGTTGTGGCGGGCATCCCAAAATTCTTTGTTGATGCGGTTAATAAAAGCCTGCGCCTCCTCTTCTGTAGAACAAGGATATATTGTTGTGATAAAACGCGATTTCTCCACAACATATTCGTGGCGAAACTCCTTCGCTACCGAAGTGAATTCTACTATAGGGCTTATTGATTCACACATAGTTTCACCTCCTTTGGAATCAAAGTTTATGTTTATTCATCATCACTTTATTATAATCTATTTATGAATGTTGTGTATAGGTGGGGAGATGTTAAATCCCCTATAAAAAAGGAATAGTCCTCTAGATTTGGTAGGATATTGACGTAATGATAATTTATGTTATTATTGATTATAGACCTATGAATGAATACTCATGTAAAAGTGTTCATATATTAAATGATACGTGTTTATAAAGTATTCTGTTAGCGATGTATGATATATCTACTATAAGTTTCTGACTTATATAGATATATAGGAACATATATCTTTGAAGATTATGTTAGAAAGAAGTGATACTATGAGCAAGAAGAAACAAGAGTTTGATATTACAGGTATGCACTGTGCTGCTTGTGTAAAGCGCGTTGAAAACGTCGTTTCTAAGATCGATGGCGTAGAATCTGTAAAGGTTAATCTACTCACTCGAAAGGGGAGTGTAGAATACAAAGATAGCTCTACTGTAGAGCCACAACAAATTATCGATGCCATTACGAATATTGGTTTCGGTGCTACGGAAGCAGATGAAACGAAGCAAGAAATAGAAAAGGTTAATTTAAAACCTCATATTACGCGTCTTATCATTGCTGCTTGTATGGCCGTACCGATGATGATTAACATGACATTACATCGTTTTGGCATTCAAGCCTTGCCAGTATGGGTAGAGTTCATTCTTGCTACCATTGCTCAGTTCGGCCCTGGCCTTATGTTCTATAAGAGTGCGTGGAGTGCGGTAAAGAATGGCGCCCTTACCATGGATGTTCTCGTTGTAATGGGTACGACTGTTGCCTATCTATTCAGTATTTATAATTGGCAGTTCCATCCAGAACTTGGGCCTCATGGCATTTACTTTGAAACCTCAGCTTGGCTCATTACATTCATTCTTCTTGGCAAACTTTTAGAAGAAATTGCTAAGGGGCGTACCTCTGAAGCACTTCAAAAATTGATTGCCTTGCAACCAGCAACAGCTCATGTATTGCGTGATGGTGAGTTCGTAGATATTCCTACATCTAAGGTTGTAGCAGGTGATATCTTACAAGTTCGTGCAGGTGAAAAAATTCCAGTCGATGGTACTATTACTGAAGGCTATTCTACTGTAGATGAAGCTATGCTTACCGGTGAAAGCTTGCCTGTAGAAAAACAAGTAGGCTCCGAGGTAATTGGGGCGACTATTAACTTGAGCGGTGCTTTCACAATGGAAGCAAAACGTATCGGCTCCGATACAATGCTCTCTCAAATCATTAAAGTCGTAGAGGAAGCTCAAACCTCTAAAGCAAGTATTCAACGTATTGCAGATATCGTAGCTCAATACTTCGTGCCTATCGTTATTGGCCTCGCTGTATTGACTGGCCTTGTATGGTATTTTATTGTAGGCGATTCTGTTAATGTAGCTCTCATTAATGCTACAGCAGTGCTTGTTATCGCTTGTCCTTGTGCGCTTGGTCTCGCTACACCAACATCTATTATGGTAGGCTCTGGCTTAGGTGCGGAGCATGGTGTTCTCATCAAGAGTGCGGAATATCTTGAAAAAGCTGGTAAACTCGATGCCATCGTTATGGATAAAACTGGCACTCTTACGCAAGGTGTTCTCGATGTAACGGCTTTCAAAAATTATAATGGTGATGAAAGTATAAATATGTCCCTTATGATGGCCCTTGAAAGTGGTACATCGCATCCAATTGCAAAGGCCATGGTTTATTATGGCGAAGATCATGGTTATAAAGGTAAAGCTGTAGAACTAGAAAGCTTCGGTGATGTGCCTGGTAAAGGTTTGCAAGGCGCTTATCAAGGCGTGTCTGTACAACTTGGTCATAGCCGTTGGATGTCTGAATTAGGTTATGATCTAAGTGCCGTCCAAGATGATATTCTACACTATGAAGAACAAGGTGCTTCCGTGTCTGTTCTCGCTGTAGATGGTGTCATCAGTGCATTATGGGCTGTAGAGGATGAATTGCGTCCAGAAACTATTGAGGTGGTAAAAGAATTACAGTCTCAAGGTATCGATGTGTGGATGCTTACCGGTGATAATCGCCGTACAGCTCAATATATTGCTAAACAAGCAGGTATTACTCACGTTATTGCAGAAGTGTTGCCTCAAGATAAAGCTAGCAAAGTAAAAGAGTTACAAGATAAAGGTCTCGTAGTGGGCATGGTTGGTGATGGTATCAATGATGCACCAGCTCTTGTAACTGCAGATATTGGTTTTGCTATCGGTAGTGGTACAGATATTGCTGTAGAAGCAGCAGATATCGTTCTTGTAAGAAATGATTTACACACACTAGTACAAGCAGTACGCCTCAGCCGTAAGACTATGACTAATATTAAACAAAATCTATTCTGGGCATTGATCTTTAACTGCATTGGTATTCCATTGGCTGCTGTCGGCGCATTAAATCCTATGATTGCAGGTACAGCAATGGCATTTAGCTCTGTAACCGTTGTAAGTAACTCTTTACGTTTAAAACGAGCTAAGATTTAATTTTTAGATTATATCTTATAACATATAATATGTGATAGCGTTGATTTAAGTTTATAAAGCACCTATACCATGGTATAGGTGCTTTATTTTAAATCTGGCTATATATTTAATTCCTATGAAATTAGTGTTTTTAGACTGGTTGAGATTTGTTATACTAAATATAGTTATTCAGCTAAAAGAGAGGAGCTAGATTATGAAATTAAAGACGCGTGATATTGTATATATCGGATTTATTGCTGCCTTATGTGCAGTAGCAACAACGATTCGCATCGAAATACCGGGTGGGGCCATGGTTCACTTAGGATCTGCTGCATTATTTACATCATCCATTCTTTTTGGCGGTTTATATGGTGGTTTAGGTGCGGCTATTGGTTCCGCATTATTTGATCTTTTTGGTGGACATACGCAATACATTGTATTCTCTTTCTTTATTAAAGGTATTGCAGGTCTTATTGTAGGTGGTATGACAGCAGGTTACTTGCCACCATCCATTACAAAACCGACAGCAACCTTTACACGTATTTTGATTGCTCTTATTATTGGTACAATTTGGACTGCATTTGGCTATTTCTTAGCATGGTGGTTTGTTCTTGAAAGTGCAGCTGTAGCAGCTAGCAAAATCCAATACTCCTTGATTACAAGTGCTGCAGGTATTGTTGTGGCTATTATATTGACACCTAAATTGCAATCAGTAGTTCGTAGATTATTTACAAAGAACTAAATATATTAACTAATAATCCAAAATTGATCATTAGGCATAAATAAAAGAGTCTCCCGTAACTTATCTATTCCAGTTATGGGAGACTCTTTTGTTTATTATATTAGATTATGTAGTTACTATTCTTACCTAGAAATTACAGAGATCATTTAAATTTTCTACCATTGTAGGATGTGTGAAGATTTGGTTTTTGAAATATGTATATGGAATGTTGTTGTCCATAGCCATTTTAATGAGGTTAATCAACTCTTCAGCACCTTGAGAATAAAGTGTAGCACCAAGGATTAAATTGTTTTCTGCATTTACTACAATTTTAAAAGCACCTTTTAAATAGTCGTTTACATGAGCTCTTGGCATGGTAGCTACGAGCATTTCTTTAGTTTTAACTGTATATCCTTTGTTGATAGCATCTTCTTCTGTGAGACCTACACGAGCCAGTGGAGGTGTTAAGAATGTTGTATAAGGAATATTTTTGCGATCTTTTAATGTGTATTGGCCATTACCTGTAAGAGCACCAAATACAATGCGGAAGTCATCGAGAGAAATATACGTAAATTGAGGACCACCGTTTACATCGCCTACTGCATATACGCTAGGAACGGAGCTTTCACATGTATCATTCACTACGATAGCGCCACGTTCGTTAGTAGTAATATCCGTATTTTCTAAACCGATGTTAGCTGTATTTGGTTTGCGACCTGTAGCATATAAAACAGCATCAAACGTATAGTTTTGACCATTTGCTGTGATAACAGGTTTGTTGCCATCATTAGATACAGAGTTTAATGTTACATCGTTAAGAATAGTAATACCTTGCTCAGTCAAGTACTCATTAGCTAATTCTTGTACGATCGGTTCCTCCCGTTTTAAGATGCCAGATTCAATATTAAATACTGTTACCTTTGTACCTAGTTTAGCATATAGCTAGCAAATTCAAGGCCGATAGGACCAGCACCGATAACGCCTAGTGTACTTGGTTGAGGGGATAATTGTTGGATTTCTGTGCTATTATAGAAGCCTATTGCTGTGTCGATGCCATCAATGTTAGGCTTAATCGCTACAGCACCAGTGTTAATAATAATTGTTTCACCACATAAGATGATTTTATCTTCCCCAGCTGTAATGGCGATTTCTTTATTACTAATGAATTCACCATGTCCAGTATATACATCGACATGTTCATTGTTATCTAACATACCGAAGTTTTTATTGCGTAAACGAGATGTAACTACCTCGCGTTGGTTTAATACTTGATCGTAAGATAAGCCTTTTGATGCGGCTATAATCATCGTTTTAGTTGGGATACATGCAATATTAATACATGTGCCACCATACATAAGTGGGTTTTCTTCAATCATAGCTACAGATTTACCCATAGAGCCAAATTTAGCAGCTAATGTTTTACCGGCTTTGCCGAAACCTAGAACGATAAGGTCATATTGTTTGGTATTCATAAAATACCTCCTGTCTTTATATTGAAAATATTAGATATCTATATTATAGCACTTTATTACAGATATAAAAGTAAAAAATAAAATTTATTATCATTAAAGTAATTATCTTAAGAACATAAAAGTAGTTGAGTACAAGACCATAATTATGTGTTAAGTATTTCTACTTGACACATCTTTTTTTATGCTGTAGTATATGTAAAGTAATATGACTTGACAGTGATGGAGGTGGCGAAATGGAAGAACGAGTACTTATAAGTTTGCTCTTAGATTTCTATGGGCCATTATTGACGGACAAGCAACGCATGTCCTTACAACTTCACCACGAAGACGATATGTCCCTTGGCGAGATTGCCGAGGAATTAGGTGTATCACGGCAGGCTGTATATGATAATTTACAGCGTGCTCGACATATTTTAAACGATTACGAATCTAAATTACACTTGGTAGCACAATATGAACAGCGTGAAGGACTGCTTTCACAGTTGAAAGAAACCTTGCCTAAAGAGGTGTTAGCTGAAAGTAAGGTACAACAAGTATTGGCGCAAATGGAGGGATATTATGGCATTTGATAGCTTGTCAGAAAAACTGCAAGAAGCCTTTCAATCCTTGAAAGGGAAAGGCAAAATTACTGAAGATGATGTCAATCTTGCGTTGCGTCAAGTACGTACAGCACTATTAGAAGCGGACGTTAACTTTATGGTTGCGAAGGACTTTGTGAAGTCCATTAAGGAAAAGGCCCTCGGTGAAGAGGTATTCGGTTCTTTAAATCCAGCACAAACGGTTATTAAAATCGTAAATGATGAGTTAACAGCCTTATTGGGTGGTACACAAAGTCGCATCATGATTTCCAGCAAGCCACCAACAATTATTATGCTTGTTGGTTTACAAGGTGCTGGTAAGACTACAACAGCTGGTAAATTGGCAGTATACCTTCGCAAACAAGGTAAACATCCAATGCTCGTAGCTGCCGACGTATATCGTCCAGCTGCGATTACTCAATTGCAAGTTGTAGGTAAGCAAATCGACATTCCTGTATTTGCTGATGAAACACCTGGCGCTAATCCAGTAGACATTGCGCGCCGCGCCGTAGAGCAAAGCACGCATATGTTGAAAGATGTTGTTATCATCGATACAGCTGGTCGCTTGGCTATTGACGAAGTTCTCATGGACGAGTTATCCAACATCAAAGCAGCTGTTCGACCTCATGAAATTTTACTCGTTGTAGACTCCATGATTGGTCAAGATGCGGTAACAACAGCACAAACATTTAATGAAAAATTAGGCGTTGATGGTGTTATCCTTACTAAACTCGATGGTGATGCGCGCGGTGGTGCGGCGTTATCCATCAAAGCTGTAACAGGTTTGCCAATCAAGTTCACTGGTGTGAGCGAAAAAATGGATGGTTTCGATGTATTCTATCCAGACCGTATGGCTTCTCGTATTCTCGATTTGGGCGATTTCAAAACATTGATCGAAAATGTTCAAGGCGCTATCGACGAAGAAGAAGCTCGTGAAATGGCTAAGAAAATGGCGAAAAACAATTTCACCTTGGATGACTTCTTGAAACAGATGAATCAAGTGAGAAAGTTAGGGCCATTACAAAATATTATTGGTATGTTGCCAGGTATGGGTCAAATTAAGGATCAATTAAAAGACCTTGATTTGAATAGTAAAGAGGTGCGCCGCATCGAGGCCATCATTACATCCATGACGGCAGCAGAGCGAGAAAATCCAAATATTCTTAATGGTTCTCGCCGCAAGCGTATTGCAATGGGGTCTGGTACGCAAGTGCAAGACGTTAATCGCTTGTTGAAACAATTTGAAGAAGCGCGGAAGATGATGAAGCGCATGCAAGGTTTACGTGGCGGTAAGGGCGGCTTCCCAGGAATGCCTAAATTACCGTTTATGTAATACATGGGCAGGGGCGCTGAACCTGTCCACCTATATCAGTATAAGGAGGTGAATTTCATATGTTAAAAATTCGTTTGACTCGTTTAGGTGCTAAAAAAGCTCCTTTCTACCGTATCGTTGTTGCTGACTCACGTGCTCCACGTGAAGGTCGTCCTGTTGACACTATTGGTCAATATGATGCTACTAAACAACCAGCTATCGTTAATGTAGACGAAGAAAAAGCTTTGGCTTGGTTAGCTAAAGGTGCTCAGCCTACTGACACTGTTCGCTCCTTGTTCAAAAAACAAGGCGTTATGCAAAAATTTGCTGACGCTAAAAAGTAATTAATAGAGAGGCATACTGTGATGATAGAATTAATTTCATTAATTGCGAAATCATTAGTGAAGCAGCCTGATGCCGTATCTGTTACCATGGTCCAAAAGGGGAATATGGAGGTTTACGAACTTCACGTAGCCCCAGAGGATATGGGCAAAGTCATCGGAAAGCAAGGACGAATTGCGAAAGCGATTCGCGCTGTGGTGAAAGCGGCGGCTATTAAAGAGAACAAAAAGATATCTGTCGATATTGTCTAAAAGGGAGTATTCCAATGGAAGAAATGACATTACGTGTCCCTGTAGCAGTAAAAGCAAAAGTAACAGAAGACTTGAAAGCGAAAATTGTATCCGATCTTGAAACTCGCCTTGATATGGTGAATAAAGATTTGGAAGCAATTGAGTTCCAAGCTCAACGTATTTTGGCTGATGCGGCTAAAGTTGATGCTACAAGTCTTACTGCGATTCGTCAACAGATCGACGAAGAGAAAAATAAACGCTTGGCTTTCAAAGAAGAAGTAACAGCTAAATTGAAAGATGCTCAAGAATTGTCTTTGGGAACTGAAATTCCTCAAGGCACATTAGAGCAAACAGTTACCGTTAAAATCGGGGATGATTTGGATGCCATGATGGGCGCTGAAATCCTATTAGAAGACGGTAAAATCGTTGCGTTTCGTCAATAATGAAGCATAACGATTTCATCACAATAGGTGTTATCATCGCCCCGCACGGCGTGCGGGGTGATCTTCGTATTATGCCTAGAACCGATTTTCCAGAACGGTTCATGCATATGGATGCCTGTTACATCGATGGTAAAGAATACCACGTTGCATCCGCACGATTTCATAAACAATTTGTACTAGCATCCTTTAAGGAAATCCCTGATCGCAACGCGGCTGAATTATTCGCTAAGAAAGAGATTCAAGTACGTCGTGAAGATTTGGTAGAATTACCAGAAGGTCGCTACTACATCTTTGATATCATTGGTCTTGAAGTACAAGATACAAAGGGAAATGTGCTTGGCACAGTGACTGATGTATTGCAACCTGGTGCTAATGATGTCTATGTGGTTTCCAAAGATGGGGAACCAGATCAATTATTTGCAGCCATTGAAGAGGTCGTTAAAGACATCGATGTGGAGAATAAATTGATGATCGTAGATCCGCCTGAATGGATATAATCCTTTAGGCGGTTTTATTTTTATCTAAATATAGGTATATTATGGTAAAAGTTATATAATATAGCTATATATAGATAATGCTAATGAGTTTATGTGAGTTAATAAGTACAGAGGACGGTCTATGCGTATCGATATCGTATCTTTATTTCCTGAGTTTTTTGATGCTTTTTTTAGTCATTCCATCATAAAACGGGCTATCGAAGCGGAACGCTTATCTATGGGCGTAACTAACCCTCGGGACTTTAGTCATAATAAACATGGTCAAGTAGATGATACGCCGTATGGTGGTGGTGCGGGTATGCTCATGATGGCACCTCCCATCTTTGAAGCCGTAGAATCTGTTATTGCTCAATATGATAGCGAAACTAATAGCGCCTATTCTACAGATGAGATATGTGATGAAATGAGCCTTATTGGTAATCCTAGTGAAAGTATACGACGTCGTGTTATTTTTATGGGACCTACAGGTCAACCTTTTACACAAGAAAAGGCTCGTGAACTAGCGACGTACGATCAATTGGTGCTCATTTGTGGTCATTATGAAGGTGTAGACTATCGTGTAGAGGAACATTTAGTAGATGAAACTATTTCAATTGGCGACTATGTGTTAACAGGTGGCGAGTTGCCTGCTATGGTAGTAGCTGATGCGGTGGCTCGTATGATTCCCGGTGTATTAGGCGCAGCTAGTGGGGCCCAAGAGGATTCCTTTTATGAGCCTTTATTAGAATGTCCTCAATATACAAAGCCTCCAGAATTCAGAGGGTGGGGTGTTCCTGATGTATTACGCAGTGGTCATCATAAAAATATTGCTGCATGGCGTCAAAAAGAAGCACTAAAACGGACACGATTGTTGCGTCCTGATTTGTTGGAACGACCATTAACAAAAGAGGAAATTAAACTTTTAAAAGAAGTTGTTGAAGAAGAGTCTAGGCTATGAATTTTAAGTGTTATGATGTTGTAGAGATTCAGGGAAAGCGATACGTAGTTACTGAAGTTATCTCCTATCAAGAATTCATCATAGAAAAGACAGTGAATTATACTCTCAATGATGAAATGTATAATAATGAATTAGGTACTCATAAAGGGGCTAAGAATTGGACCGAATATGGTCTTATGCCAGTGGATGCTGAAGATAAAAAATGGCTCACCATTGTAAATGGGGAAAAAGACTGTTGTACCTTTTCAGAGACTATTTTACGTTCAACGCCGCCTAAAGGATATAAACTGTACGATAAAGGCTTACAACGCGTCATATCTGTTAAGGGTGAAAGTAAAGCTAGAAGCGGTGATAAGGCCGATTATAAAGAATATAGATCAATTAAAAAGGATAAAACCAATGTATTCTTTATTGAGGACTGGCACGGAGGTTTAAAGGATCAGGCTCAAGGTGAGCGGATTCGTTTGTCTGATGTACATCGACGGCGAGATCAGGCTGCTCAAGCAGCGAGTAAAAAAATTCGTAATGCAGCTCGTAGAAAAGAATGGACACGATTGGGTCTGAGTTGGGGAATCATTTTATTCTTTTTGGGTTATTTATTCGTAGGAGATATGACTTGGCATGAATTGCGTGATGAAGTGGGATTCCCCTATACCATGGAGGAGCGCATTAAGGATTCCTATTATTATGAACTGCAGGGTACAAAAGACGGTTTGATGGTATATACGTCTAAGCAAGATCCTAATGCAACGGCTATCGACCTTATCGATGCTATATATGGAAAGGTTTATACCATTAAACAAGACACTAAGTCTCCTGAACGGTGGATTGTTATTTATACGACTAAAGATGTATCTGTTATTAGTGTGGTTAATGGCACTACGTATGTTGAAGTGGGGAAATTAAAAAACTTGTCAGATTCGGAGAATACACGCATAGAGGCTATTAGAAATGACAGTGAAGTATTGTTACGATATGCATATATGGTGGAATTAAAGAATAAGCAGGGTCGTAAGACATTATCAAATATAATAAAAGATTGAGATAGTATTGATTTCAATTACGAAATCAAACGAAGGAATATTGTATGTATGAACCAAGTAAGAATACTGTTTACATAGCCATAGCGTTTACATCTATAGCAGCTCTTGTAGGTGTTTATTCCTATTGGGATGATATTAGTTATGCTTTGTGTGATGTGGTCAAACCAGAAGCGAATAATGGGGAAGTACGGCTCATAGATGATGAAGGTAAAAGCTATACATTGATTAATCATGGTGATGGAAAAGAAACGGCACTTTATGATGATGCTGAGAAGTCTGTTACCTTTCATCGTGATGAGAAGGGCAATATTATATGGGATGCAGGCTTAGCTAGTTTGATTCCGACTTTGGCGGTAGGATACTATGCATTTCATGGTTTTTCAGCTCCAACGGCCTATATGGATGCACCTAGTATGACCTATCGCGCTACATCACCCCTTACCCCTTTTGATGCAAGTACAGGCGCTAGTAAATCTAATAGTGCAAGAGTGGCTAGAACTATTAATGAAATGACTAGAAATCGTTACAATACTAAAACGAGTAATCGGGCACATAGAATTGGTGAAAAGTATGGCTTTGGTAGTGTAGGGTCTCGAACTTCGAGCGGTACCTCTTAATGAAAGGATGAACAATGAAATCCTATATTGATGAGCTTGATAGAAATATATTTAATTTCGTGGAATATGAAGGGTATGATGATCGGTATCCTTCCTTGTCTATGCAGGCCTTTTCATCCGACTTTTACGATGAAATTCGCCATGCTTCACGTAGATTATTTCAAATATTTTGTAAAGCAGCAAAAGTATTTCAAATGGCACCAGATGACTTTGCTCGAAATATGGATATGCCAGACAATTTAATTCCTTATTTACATAAGTCGAATGCCTTAGGGTTACCGACGTGGTTATCACGCTTTGATTTTGTTCTCGATGTAAATGGCAATTTGCGGATGGTAGAACTTAATGCAGATACGCCATGTTTTCTTATTGAAAGCTATTATGCCAATGAAGTGGCAGCTAATTATGTAGGACGAAAACATCCTAATATAGAATGCCGAAAAGAATTACATACATTTTTAAAGCGTATGTATGATGCTGTTTTATCTGCTAAGTATGGTAGAAACCAATATGAATCTATGCGGGCAAATAGAGAGAGCCTACCTAAGAATCCCTTTGTATTCTCTTGTTTTCATGATTATTTTGAAGACTACGGTACAACACAATTCCTTATGAGGGAATTAAAAACAGCCTGTCCTGAGGCAGACACGCGATTCATATCCTTTTATGATATGAAGATTGATGATGAGGGCATTCCTTTAGAAGATGGTAGTCATGCGACTCTATTGTATCGATTGCATCCCATGGAGCTTTTAATTGATGAACAAACACCAGATGGCGAACCTTTGGGTGAAATGTTCTTAGATTTGTATGAGGATGATACATTCGCTCTTTTTAATCCGCCAGAGTCCATTATTCTACAAAATAAATCCTTTATGTCCTTAGTATATGCATTGTATTTAACAGATCAATTTTTTACAAAACCAGATCGAGATATCATCGAGCGTTATTTGGCACCATCCTATTTTGAAAATGATTTTTCCTCTCTTGATGATGGCCTTTATATTCAAAAGGAGATTTGGGGCCGTGAAGGAAGGCATGTACAAGTTGTTCAAAAGCGTGGTGATATATCTGAGCTTTACATGGAAAAGTTAGTTGATAACTATGACGATATTGTTTGTCGCGATAGTAAAAAGGTTATGTATCAAGACTTTATACAGCAGAAACGTTTTACTCATACAGTTGATTGTGGAGTGAAAGATGGATTTTTAACCTTATCCTGTTTTATGCTTGGTGATCAAGCTTCTGCGGTAGGATGCCGTTTTTCTCCGGAAGAGATAGCTGGTACAGAAGCATACTTTGTACCATTACTAATAGAGTAAGTGAAATACTATGGAATTTGTGGATATATAGTATGTTAAACGAATGATAATAGGTTTACTTCGCAGCAGTTGTGGTTATGTCTATTTTAGCGAGGGTGCGTATGGAGTTTAATTGTTATGATGTCTTAGAGGTTCATGGCAGCCGTTATGTAATCACTGAGAAAATTAAATATATAGAGATTATTCCAAAAGCAGATAAAGAACAATCCTATAGGGGCCAGCCGTCTATGACAAAATCACCAGGTGATTATTGGCATGAATATGGACTAGAGGCTGTTGAGGGAATCGATAAAATATGGTTAACCATTGAGTACAATGATAATGAATGGTGTACCGTATCTAGAACATCCTTTCATACACGGCCGGGGAAAGATTTTACATTACATCAAATCGGCTTAGAAAAGGTTGTCGATGTGGATGGTGAAAGTGGTGCCTCCGTAGGGGACCGCGCAGGATATAGAGAATATCAGCTACCTTGTGAAGGTGGTGCTAGTGTATTCTTTGAAGAAGAGTGGTTTGAAGGTAAAAAAATGTTTGCCGAAGGATCACGAGTACCCTTGGTGAACATTCGTCTTTGTAATGATGCAGCCGCTCAAGCTATTAAGCAAAAGATGCGTAACAAATCAATGAAAAAGAGGTTTGGATCTATTGCTGTTGGCGTGGGGTATGGTGTACTATTTTTACTATTTCTATTTTGGTCGGACAATGATTTGTCTTGGCATAGTATACGCGCTATGTTTGGAGTGCCTTACACGGCAAAAGAACATATGCATGACACATCTGCATATTATACAAAAACAGATTCGGATAGCGACTATGTATACACGTCTACACTAGATCCTGTTAGTACCGCATTAGACTTGATTGATTCTGTGAATGGTGATATTAAGAATGAGCGGGATAACTTAGAAGAGGGACATGAAGTTATTGTATTTTATTCTGGGGACTTGGTGTATCTCATCACTAATACGGATGGACAAACTAGAGTTAAGGTATGTGAACAATCAAAATTAACACAAGAGGATTGGAAAATTATTGATCGTACATTAATCAGCTCTCATATACTCGATAACTATGCGACCATGGTTCGACTAGGGGATAATACGGGACGCGAACGATTGTATCCTACTAGCAACTCTAACAACACATCCAATACAAAATTATATTATTAGGAGGCTTATTATGATTTATATACCAGATGTATTATTGACAATTTTTTATGCTTGTTTTGGCATTATGCTGATGTTGACAGCGAACACGGTTATCGATTTCTTCGTGCCTGGAAAATTTAGTGAAGAAATTAAGCGTGGTAACTGTGCTGTAGCGTGGCTTTCAGCGGGATCATTTATCGGTATCGGTGAAATTTTGCGCGCTGTTATTATGTCACCAGCCGTGACTACGGCTGATACGTCCCTGTTACATGGCATTGTAGCCAGTGTTGTATACGCTGTACTAGGTATTATACTATTTGTAACGGGCTATATGTTTATCAATATTTGGCATCGTAAATATAAATTATCCGAAGAAATTATGCGTGGTAATACAGCGGCTGGTATTCTTGTATTTGGCATTTTCGTTGGTCTTGCTCTTGTTATTAGCGGTGCTGTGCACTAAGGGAGCGTTTTATGTATAAGCCAAGTAAGAAAACCATATACCTTACAGGTGCTTTCGCCGCAGTTGCTGGTCTTGTAGGTGTGTATTCATACTGGAACGATATCTCCTATGCTGTGTGTGATAAGGTTTATCCAGAGGCAAATGAGGGGGAGGTTCGATTAAAGGATAGTCAAGGTAATCGGTATTCTCTTTTAAACCATGGCGATGGAAAAGAAACCGCCTTGTATGACGATAATCGTTCAGTTACCTTTCACCGTGATAATGGTGGAAACTTAGTGTGGGATGCTGGTTTGGCAAGTTTGTTACCAACTATTGCAGCTGGGTATTATATATTTCATGGGTTTAATCCTCCTACGGCACGTATGGATGGACGAACTATGACGTATCGCGCGGTATCGCCATTAAAACCGTATGAACAACCTAATGAATATACGTCATCAGGATCAACTATACATGGCTATGGAGGTGGAAGAAGCTTTCGTAGTTATGAGAATAATAGAAGTAAGAAAGCATCATCTATAGGGCAAAAGTCTGGCTTTGGCAGTGCTGGTGCACGGTCTAGTGCTTCATAATGGATGCGATGACACTATATGTTGATGGAAGTTGTTTAGAAACCAGGAGATTTAGCATTGGCAAATTTATATATTGGGCTCGTTCATTATCCGATTATGAACAAACATAAAGAGGTCATTACGACGGCCATTACCAATTATGATATTCACGATATTGCACGCGCATCTATCACCTATGATGTATCTAAATATTTTGTGATTCATAATATACCGGCTCAACGAGAATTAGCAGCTACCATTATGGAGCATTGGAAGTCAGGCTTTGGTAGTACCTATAATCCGGACAGAAAAGATGCTTTCACCGGTGTAGAACTGGTGAACTCTATTGCTGTTGCGGTGCGTACTATTGAGGATCTGGAAAAGGTAAAACCTATCGTAGCAACTACCGATGCTAGAACTTATGATAATACAATTTCCTATGCACGGATGCGTGAACACCTTGAAAATGAGGGCCGCCCTGTGTTAGTATTATTTGGTACCGGTTATGGTATGACAAAAGAAACGATGGAAAGCTTTGACTATATTTTAGAACCTATATATGGCCATGGTGAATACAATCATTTATCTGTGCGTAGTGCCGTTTCAATCATTTTAGATCGATTGCGGGGCGAGGCATGGTGGAATAAATAGGAGGCGTCTATGTCAGGACATTCAAAATGGGCAAATATTAAACATAAAAAAGGCAAAACTGATGCTTTGAAGGCTAAACTAGCTACAAAAATCGGTCGCGAAATTACTGTTGCAGCACGCATGGGTGGTGCCGATCCAACAGGTAATATGCGTTTGAAATTGGCTTTGCAAAAAGCTCGTGAAAACAATATTCCTAAGGATAATATTCAACGTGCCATCGATAAAGGCGTTGGTGCTACGGATATGAACGCATACGAAGAAATCGTATATGAAGGGTATGGTCCAGCTGGTGTGGCTGTTACTGTAGAGGTTATGACGGATAATCGTAACCGTGCGGCTGCCGATGTACGCCATGCATTCTCTAAACAAGGTGGTAACCTTGGTGAAAGCGGTTGCGTAGGTTGGATGTTTAAATCTAAAGGCGTATTCGTTATCGATAAAGAAGGTCATGACGAAGATGAATTGACTATGTTAGCTCTTGAAGCGGGCGCAGAAGACCTTAAGTCCGAAGACGATGTATTTGAAATTTATACTACTCCTGAAGATTATGATGCGGTAGAAGCAGCTCTTGCTGATGCGGGCATTGAAACAGAAGTAGCGAAAATCACAATGATTCCAGATACTACAATTGAATTGACTGGCGATGATGCTGTAAAAATGCAAAAAATGCTCGACGTATTGGATGATCTTGATGATGTACAAAACGTATATCACAATGGTATCTTGCCAGACGACGAAGAAGAATAATAATTATTATAAGGAGCACGTTAAAGGTGCTCCTTTTTTATGTATTTTTTAAAGAACCATTGGGAATATGAAAATTAATGAGTTTCTTATAAATTTTCTATGGAAATTCATGAACTTCGATGTGGTATTGTGCTATAATAAAATAGATTATGTAATGGAGGTAGGCGACAGCTTATCTCATTTTTAAACTAAGGGGGTTAAGGTGCGAATTATAGGTATTGACCCAGGCACGGCTATATGCGGTTATGGCATTATTGACGTGAAGGGGAGCAAATTAACACCTGTAGCCTATGGGGCTATTACAACTCCTAAGGAATTAACAGATTCACAGCGGTTGGAAATTTTATTTAATGACCTAAGTGATATTCTAGAGGAATTCAAGCCTGATAAGTTCGGGGTAGAAGAATTATTCTTCAACCGCAATGTAACGACGGCCATCAAGGTCGGTCAAGCACGTGGTGTTATCTTATTAGCGGCTGAACAACATCGTATTCCTATTTACGAATATACACCGCTACAAATCAAGCAAGCCGTTACAGGTTACGGCAAGGCTGATAAGAATCAGGTCATTTATATGACAATGAATATTTTGGGGATTCGTGAGAAAATTAAGCCCGATGATACGGCAGATGCATTGGCTGTCGCTATTTGTACGGCTCATAGTTCTCACAATGATAGATTGAAGAGGTTGGTATAATGATAGGGTATGTACGGGGTATCGTAACACATCTCTTTAAAGAGTCTTGTTACGTAGATGTACATGGCGTAGGGTATCGTGTATATGTGCCGACCACTACGCGACAACAATTGATTGAAGGTCATGAGGCAACGCTATTCACGTATCTCAACGTACGTGAAGATGCGATGCAACTCTATGGCTTTTGGACGGAAGAGGAGTATGAGTTGTTTATTTTACTCATTTCTGTTTCTGGTATAGGGCCTAAGGTGGGGCTTGGCATTTTGTCTGGCATGACACCAGAGGCTTTCAAATTAGCTGTTATCAATGGCCAGGTACAGCAATTAACAAAGTTACCTGGTATTGGGAAGAAATCTGCAGAGCGACTTGTTCTTGAACTAAAGGATAAGTTAGCGAAGATGACACATATATCTGCAGAATCACCAGCAGCTATACAGCCGATTGGCGTTGCCGCTAGTGGTGCTACCGGTGAGGCTATTGAGGCTCTTGTGTCGCTAGGTTATTCAGAACGAGATGTGGCTGACATTGTAGAGTCTTTAGATGATGGTAAGCGCGATGTATCTGAGTTGATTAAGGTCAGCTTGATTGAGCTTGGGAAAGGACGATAAGGATGAACGAAGAAGTACGCCTTGTCGGAAATGGCGAGCACGAAGAAGATATGTGGCAATATAGCCTACGACCAAAGTTCTTTAACGAGTATGTAGGTCAAGAAGAGGCTAAAGGCAATCTAAATGTGTATATTCAAGCTGCAAAGCAGCGTGGTGAAGCATTAGACCATGTATTGCTCTATGGTCCACCAGGTCTTGGGAAGACTACACTGGCAGGTATTATTGCGAATGAATTGGGTGTTAATTTTCGCATAACCTCTGGTCCTGCTATTGAAAAGTCTGGCGACTTGGCTGCCATCTTAACGAATTTAGATGATCATGATGTATTATTTATCGATGAAATTCATCGCTTGTCTCGCAGTGTAGAGGAAGTATTGTACTCTGCTATGGAGGACTATGCAATTGATATTATCATCGGTAAGGGCCCAAGTGCTCGAACGGTGCGTATTGATTTGCCAAAGTTTACTTTGGTAGGTGCCACAACACGGGCGGGGGCTTTGGCGGCACCATTAAGGGACCGCTTTGGGATTATTAACCGGTTGGAATATTATAAACAACCGGAATTAGAGTTTATTGTGACTCGAGCGGCAGAAATACTCAATATTGGTATTGAGCCGACTGGGGCCAGTGAAATTGCGCGACGTTCAAGGGGAACACCGCGTATCGCAAATCGTCTACTTAAACGGGTACGTGATTTTGCACAAGTCATAGGTGATGGGGTTATCACTCAAATTATTGCAGATGATGCGTTACAACGTTTATATATTGACAAAGAAGGACTCGATCGAATCGATCGACGTGTGTTGGAGTGTATTATTGAAAAGTATGATGGTGGTCCGGTAGGGATAGATACTATTGCGGCAGCTATCAGCGAAGAGAGAGATACCATCGAAGATGTGTATGAACCATATTTGATGCAATTAGGATTTTTAGGACGTACACCGCGTGGGAGGGTGGCCACTAAACTTGCCTATGAGCATTTAGGTATTTCACAGACAGGGAAATAACAATGAAAACGAAACGATTACAATTGATGATAATGGCAACTTTGTTTTTAGGTGTAAATATTGGCGGTGCATCTGTTGCACAAGGGGCTACATTGCAACATAAAAGTGCAGTAGTGACTAAAAAGCCAACGCCGAAAGCAACAGTATCTACAACAAATGTATCGAAAGTAAATACGACGAAGCGGTCAACTTTTCGACCACTTGTAACTAAACCGGCTCCAAAGCCTGTGCCAAAAGTGACTCCGAAGTCAAATGCAACTAAGGCTGCAACAACGGCTCAAAAGCCTGTTGCAAAATCTACAGTTACTAGTGCTAAGGCTACAACGGTAAAGCCAGCTGCATCTAAGGCTGTAAAAACTTCTGAAGCCAATAGTATTAAAGCTAATACGGCTGCTATTACGCGTAATAAAGTAGGTTCTGTTGTTACACCTGCTACGGAGCGTGTAGAAAATGTACCAAATGTGCGCGTGTTATTGGGTAGTCGCAGTTCCGATGCTACAGTTACATCTACTGCTAATCTGGTTGTGTTAAATAGTGCTAATGGTCAAGTAAGTACAATCAGTGCAAACCGTGGTACCTCTGTTGGTATTCGAAGTGGTAAAATTGCTGTCAATGGCAAGGTCATTGATACAGTAGTTACATTAAAACCAGCCAATAGTGATGCACCATTCTTGTTTGAAGGCAAAGGCTATCGTGGAGGACTTACATTACGTGCTAATAATGGAAAGATGATGGTCATTAATTCTGTGCCTCTTGAAGACTATCTTTATGGCGTAGTTCCGCAAGAAGTCGTTCCATCTTGGCCAGCAGCTGCACTAGAAGCACAAGCTGTAGCTGCTCGAACTTATGCTCTTCATACTATGGAAGAGAATAAAGGTAAGCTGTATGATGTGAGTACGTCCACAGATCACCAAGTTTATAATGGGGTTAGTGGTGAAACGCAAGCTACTACAAATGCAGTTAATAAAACAAAGGGGATGGTTATGTTATATAACCAACGCCCTATCAATGCTTTATTCCATTCTGATGGTGGCGGTTATACTGAGGATAGTGTCAATGTTTGGGGTAGTGATGTACCGTATTTGAAAGGTGTAAAGGATTTTAGTACTGGCACATCTACATCGAACTGGACGGTTACTACTTCTCGTCAGGCCCTTGAAAGTAAGCTTAACGCAGCTAGTAAAGGGGTTGGCAAATTGAAGAGTATTCAATTGACACCTCTTGGCAAGCCAGGTCAACAAACATCTGACCGCGGCGTATCTGGTCGAATTAAGAGTGCTACTTTCATAGGTACCTCTGGAAAAACGACCATTGATGGGGATTCTTTACGCAGTATTTTAGGCTTGAAATCAACACTATTTGATTTTTATGTAAATCATAACCCAGCTAAAGATACAGGTAAGGCATATCATAATTTTACTGGTAGCAATGATACTGTCTATATTAAAGGCCACGGTTGGGGACATGGTCTTGGTATGTCTCAATGGGGCGCTGCAGAAATGGCTAAGCGTGCGACACCAGGGGATACAAATTATTACCAAACTATTTTGCGTCACTACTATAGTGGCATTACATTAAAGAAAATGTACTAATAAGGATTGCGATGAAAGTTACAGATTTTGATTATGAATTACCAGAGGAACTAATTGCTCAACATCCTGTAGAGCCTCGTGATACAGCGAGACTGTTGACCTTAGACAAGGTTACAGGTGAGGTTGCGCATAAAGAGCATTTTTACGATTTGCTAGATGAACTCCACGAAGGGGATGTACTTGTATTTAATAATACAAAGGTTATTCCTGCGAGATTATATGGCCAACGTCAAGGCTCTGGTGGCAAGGTTGAGGTATTGCTCCTCACACCATGTGGTGAAAATCGCTGGGAATGTCTTGTTAAACCTGGTAAAAAATGTCCTATTGGTCAAGTTATCGAATTTGATGACCGATTAAGTGGGACCGTTATAGATAAAACAGAATTTGGAGGTCGTATCATTGAATTCACTTGCGATGGTGTATTTGACGATGTGATACAAGAAATTGGTGAAATGCCATTACCTCCATATATTCATGAGAAGTTAGAAGATAAAGATCGTTATCAAACTGTTTATGCTAAGGAAAAAGGTTCAGCTGCAGCTCCAACAGCAGGGCTCCACTTTACACCTGAACTATTAGAAAAGATAAAAGCGAAAGGCGTAGAGCTCGAGTTTGTAACCTTGCATGTTGGTCTTGGTACTTTTAGACCTGTATCGGCAGAGACGATTGAAGATCATGAGATGCATAGTGAGTTCTTCGTTGTATCTCAAGAAACCGCGGACCGTATTAATGCAGCTAAGAGAAACGGACGCCGTATTATTGCGGTAGGTACTACATCTGTACGTACACTAGAGTCTGCTACGAATGATGACGGTATACTACAAGGTATTAGTGGATGGACTCAAATTTTTATCTATCCTGGTTATAAATTTAAGATGATTGATGCATTGGTAACGAATTTCCATTTACCTCAATCTACATTGTTAATGTTAATTAGTGCATTAGCCGGTCGTGAACATTGTTTAGCGGCCTATGAAGAAGCTGTTCGAGAACGTTATCGCTTCTTTAGCTTTGGCGACGCTATGTTTATTCGTTAGGAGGGACTATGCCAAGTATTACCTATGAATTACAAAAGACATGTCCTCATACGGGGGCACGTGCAGGTTTATTGCATACACCACATGGTACCTTCCAAACACCTATGTTTATGCCTGTAGGTACACAGGCAACTGTTAAAACAATGACACCTGAAGAATTAAAGGCTATGGGTTCTCAAGTTATCTTGAGTAATACGTACCATTTATTCCTTCGTCCTGGGCCTGAACTTGTGGAAGAAGCAGGTGGGTTGCATAAGTTTATGAATTGGGATCAAGCTATTTTAACAGATAGCGGTGGATTCCAAGTATTTAGCTTAGGCGACATGCGTAAGATTACTGAAGAAGGTGTAACTTTTAGATCCCATATTGATGGTTCTAAACAATTTTTATCTCCAGAAGTTGCCACAAAGGTACAAGAGCAATTAGGTTCTGATATTGCGATGGCCTTTGATGAATGCATTCCATATCCAGCAGATCATGATTATGCGAAGCGTTCTACAGCGCGTACCACACGTTGGGCTCATCGTTGCCAAGAGGCTCGTAAGGCTCATGACCGTCAAGGTATGTTTGGCATTGTTCAAGGCGGCATGTATAAAGACTTGCGTAAACAAAGTGCGGAAGAGTTAGTCGCTATGGACTTTGAAGGCTATAGTATCGGCGGCTTATCCGTTGGGGAACCTCATGATTTAATGAATGAGATTTTGGAATATACTACACCATTGTTGCCAACTAACAAGGCTCGTTACTTGATGGGCGTTGGTACAGCGGATTGTCTCGTTGAAGGCGTGGCACGTGGTATTGATATGTTTGACTGCGTATATCCAACACGTGTTGCTCGAAATGGGATGGCTATGACTTGGAAGGGGCGCCTTAATATTCGAAATGCGCAGTTTGCTCATGATTGGGGTCCTTTAGAAGAAGGCTGTCAGTGCTATACATGTAAAAATTATTCCCGCGCTTATATTCGTCACCTGTATAAGGCGGAAGAAATTTTGGCATTGCGTCTCGTAACATACCATAATCTCTACTTCTTGCTTGAGTTTATGCGCCAAATGCGACAAGCTATTTTGGAAGATCGATTCCCACAATTTAGAATGCAGTTTTGGGATAGCTTTAAAAAATAGTAATTAAGTCTAGTCAAATCTATATTAGGTGGCTATACTAGAAAAGAAAAATATATTTATTATACTAGGAGGATAAAATGGAAGATATTTTACAAGTGTTGCAAACTAGTTGGCCTATTTTGTTGATGGTCGTAATCTTTTATTTCTTATTATGGCGTCCACAAAAAAACAACAAAAAGAGCGCGCTAATTTGTTGGGCAGTTTGAAAAAAGGCCAAAAAATCGTTACTATTGGCGGTATTTATGGTGAAATCGTTGAACTTGATGATGAAAAAGTAAAGGTTCAAGTATCTGAAAAAGTGGAGTTAACATTTGCGCGTTCTGCAATTGCTAACGTTCTTTCCAAGAAAAACAAGGAAGAAAAATAATGAATACAAAGGAAGCAGTGCGCCGGGCGTGCAAGTCCAAGCGCGCTGCTTTATCCGTTGCTGATTGTAATACATGGACATCAATGTTGACGGAGCAAATCGTCAATACTCCTGAATATAAATCAGCCAATAGCATTATGGCCTATTTGGCGATGCCCAAGGAGGCCAATTTAGACGATGTGATTCGTCATGCTTTAGAACATGGTAAATCCGTATATGTTCCAGTTTGTACAGATAAGACGACAATGATTGCAGTTCGTCTCAAGTCTCTAGAATCTATCACTCGGGGTGTGTTAAATATACGCATTCCCTCTGAGCCATACGAGGTTATTAATCCACATGACTTGGATTTGATTTTAGTGCCTGGTGCTGGCTTTGACCGTCAAGGTGGTCGCATGGGGATGGGGAATGGGTATTATGATCGATTTCTCAAGGAACTTTCACCATGTACATTTATGGGCATATGCTGGTCAGTACAATTGTGGGATACACTAATTCCAATGGATGAACTGGACCAACGGATGAGCAAAATTGTAACGGAGCAAGGCGTTATACATTGCGTATAGTAGTAGAAGGGAGCAACTATTTTGAACGGTAAAGCTATTATCAAGTTTTTAGTAGTTATTGCTGCCATCATTGGATTATTTGCGTATTTTATTCAACCATTAGCAGGCTCTTTGAAACAAGGTCTAGACTTGCAAGGTGGTACGCACATCGTATTGGAAGCAGAGGACTCTGCGACTGGTACAGCTGACAATGATGCAGTGGAACGAGCGAAGCAAATCTTAGAGCGTCGTATTAATGAAATGGGTTTGTCTGAACCATTAGTACAACGTGAAGGTGCTCGTCGTATTATCATCGAATTGCCAGGTGTAAAAGATCCTGACGAAGCGATTAAACGTATCGGTAAAACAGCGGTCTTGGAATTTAAAAACGACCAAGGTCAAACTGTTATGACTGGTGATGATTTAAAAGATGCTAAAGAAGAGTTAGGTCAAAATAAACAACCACTCGTTGCTATTGAATTAAGCGATGAAGGGGCTAAGAAGTTTGCTGATTTAACATCTAAAAATATTGGTCGTCGTATTGCCATTACATTGGATGGTAAAGAATTGACTAATCCTGTAGTACAACAAGCAATTACAGGTGGTAAAGCAACAATCTCTGGTAGTCAAAGCTTAGAAGAAGCTAAAGACTTGGCTATTTTATTACGTTCTGGTGCATTGCCTGTTAAAATTAATGTATTAGAAGTGCGTACAGTCGGTCCTTCTTTGGGTCAAGACTCCAAGGATAAATCTGTTGTAGCCTTCAGTGCTGGTATTGCCATGATCATGATTTTCTTGGTTATTTTATATCGTTTTTCTGGTATCGTAGCTAATATTGCATTACTTGTATATGTTATGCTCTTATTGCTCGTATTAGGTAAAGGCTTTAATGCAACTATGACATTGCCAGGTATCGCTGGTATTATCTTATCCATGGGTGTTGCTGTAGATGCGAACATTCTTATCTTTGAACGTTTCAAAGAAGAGGTGTTCTCCGGTAAGTCCATGCGTGTAGCCATGGAAGCTGGTTTCAGTCGTGCTTTAGCAACAATTACAGATGCGAACGTATCCGTTATCATTACTGCTGCTATCTTGACAATCTTAGGCTCTGGCCCTGTAAAAGGTTTCGCTATCAGCTTAGGCGTAGGTGTTGTTGTAAGTATGTTCACAGCGATTACTGTGAGCCATTTCTTATTACGCTTACTTATTGACTGTAACTTTACGAACCATCCATTCTGGTTTGGTGCGAATATCTCTCCAAGCACAAGTGCTGACGCATTTGCACCAAAATCTTTGAAAGGAGGTAAACGCAAATGACATTAGACGTAATTAAGCATCATCGTTGGTGGTTTGCAATTTCCTCCACACTTGTTATTATCAGTTTGATTTCCATCTTTACTAAAGGTTTTAACTTTGGTATTGATTATACTGGTGGTACGATTGTTGAAGTTGTATTTGATCAGCCTGTAGAGGTTAGTCAAGTTCGTGACGTCCTAAAAGAATATAATCTTGAAAACGCACAAATTCAGCTTTCTGGAGATACTACTGGTGATACAGCGGGCGAAGACGTAATGATTCGTACACGTAATCTTGAACCTAGTGAAAGTGCCGCTGTGATTGAATCTTTGACTAAATCTATCGGTAACAATACAGTTAAACGTATTGAAACTGTAGGTGCTGTAATTGGTTCTGAAGTTACAGAACATGCGTTGTTAAATCTTGTTATAGCGTTTGCGGCATTAGCATTATATATTTCTTATCGTTTTGAATATAAAGTTGCTATTTCTGCTCTCGTTGCAATTTTCCATGATTTGATTATGGTTCTTGGTGTATTCTCTTATTTCCAATTAGAAATTGATGCGTCTTTCTTGGCGGCTATTCTTACGGTTGTAGGTTACTCCATGAATGAATCTGTAGTTATCTTTGACCGTGTTCGTGAAAATACACATACACATAAACGTTCTGACACATTTGCAGATCTTGCGAATGCGTCTATTACACAGAGTATTCACCGTAGTTTCTATACATTGGCTACCGTTATGTTTGCCTGTGTATCTCTCTATCTATTCGGTGGGGACACTACAAAGAACTTTGCTCTTTGTATGATTATTGGTTTTGCTAGTGGTGCGTACTCCTCTATCTGCGTAGCTACATCTTTATGGGTTATGTGGAAGAGTCGCAACAAAAACGATATCCGCAATCAACAATAATATATAATGCTTTTACCTATTGTTGGTAAAAGTATAAGAACCTCTCTGTATTATAATCAGAGAGGTTCTTTTTATGTATCATCTACTAATAAATTATTACCATGGATAACTCATACATATATGTATAGGATATATGTACATAGTAAGGTCTATACTTATTGAATTCTTTGTACAGGGGGCGTAAAATAGCAAAGTAACACAATGCTGAAAAGGGGATAGATAGATGGATCCAAATCGATTATGGAGCCCTGCTTTTATAAACTATGGTATAAGCAGTGGCATTTTATATATGACACAATATGTTCTCGTAGCAGCCTTGCCGATAGTCATAACCTCTGAATTAAGTGGAAGTGATTTAGATGCGGGATTAGCGATGACCTATTTTCAAATAGGAACAATTGTATGTAGGCTCTTTGCAGGTCGCTTGATTGATGGCTTTAACAAACGAGTTGTATTACTACTATCAACTGCTTTATTTTTCATCATTATGGGGCTCTTTAATTTTACAACCTCTTTAGAAGCCATCTTTGTATTGCGGGGGCTACATGGTGTTGTATTTGCTTTAGGCACAACTGTAATGGCGGCGTTGGCGGTATTGGTGTTACCTCCTAATCGAAAGGGGGAGGGCATCAATATGTTTGCTATCTTTTCGAATGTGGCAATGGTGTTGGGGCCTGCAATAGGCTTATATGCACTTGCTTCATATGGTAGTATAGCTCTCTATCTTTTCTTAACTATTATGACAGGGTTAGTCCTAGTATTGAGTAATAGTATTCCCTTATCAAAAGAATTAGCAATGCCTAAACCATCTACTCACAAAGGGTGGCATATATCTCAATTTATTGAAAAAAGAAGTTTGCCTTGGGCTTTAATGGGACTGTTTATTGGCTTTACCTATTCTGGTGTGTTAGTATTTATTCCCATTGAGTTAAATAGTATGGGGTCTGGTATTTGGGGCAGTGCATTTTTTGCTATCTTTGCTGTAATGATCATAATCAGTCGACCTCTAGTAGGAAAAGCATATGCTCGGTATGGCTCTAAATATATTATCTACCCAGGCCTAGTACTCTTTATACTAGGACTATTAGCGTTAGGAATAGCTACTACGCCATTAACCATAATATTAACGGCCCCTTTGTTAGGTTTAGGTTATGGTGCAGCACAACCAGCATTTCAAGCGTTAGCCATTCAATCAGCACCAATAGAACGGGCTGGGGTATCGACAGCAACATATTTTTTAGCATTAGATATAAGTGTGGGGGCGGGATCTGTCATTCTTGCTCTGTTAGCTAGTGCTGTAGGATATCAGTATCTTTATATGTTTACAGCGTTGACAATGATTGTAGCGTTGGCTTTATATCATATATGGATAAAGAGGTATACGCCTCTAGAACTGTAAAACAAATATAGTGATATAGTAAAAGCTACTAACCGTATTAGACTATTAGACACAATATAATAATCAATCCTTAGAATGTATTTTATGGTATGTTCTAAGGATTTTTCTTTTATCAAACAGTTATAAGCTT
>NZ_QSDY01000109.1 GCF_003463825.1 Veillonella sp. AM51-8BH | reverse complement strand
TCTTTTAATCTATTAAAATAAAACAAATGCTATCCCTATTAATTCCGTTCTACAACTCATCAGATTCTTTAAAAGAAGATATTTTAGACTTAGCAGTAAAATATGGAGCTTCTGTTTTATTCTCATTCACACAAACTAATCAAATTGAAAAAGAATTAGAAACAGCACTATCCAAAGCACTAAAAAAATCTACTGATGAAGAAAAATACAATGAAATTAAAGCACATTTAAGTGATCGTATTATTGAAAATATTAGACAACTAAAAGTCGTTCTACCAATAAAATCTTTTGCTAATCCATCAGGTAATGCAAATCAAAAAGCATCTTTATTATTAAAATTTATTGAATTATACTTCAATGATAATGTAATTATTCTAGCACCACCTAAAAAAATTGAACTAGAACATATTATGCCTCGTTCAGCAGATGCACAGCGCTATCAATTTTCTAGCGATAAAGAAAAAGCAGAATTTACAAATAGAATTGGTAACTTAACCTTACTAGATAAATCCGCAAACATTGCAGCTAAAAACAAAGATTTTATAGAGAAAAAAGAATACTACGAAGAATCAGACTATAAAGTTACAAGTAGTATAGTAGAGGCACTTACTACAGCCATTAATACAGGTAATGATGCTAGACGTGTACAATTACAGGCTCAATACCAGCCACAGTACAGCGTACAAGAGCTTTGGCTTGAAAGTAATATCAATGAACGAGGCCAAAATATTGCAAAATTACTTGAATTTGCCTTAACAATTTAATCCGTAAATACTAAAATCTTATACTATTACATGCAAAAAGAACCACCCCTATCAGGGGTGGTTCTTCTTGGAATATATTTAAGTGTTTGAGGTGTATTGTATATTTATGATCACCTTATTTTTTGTCTTCCCTATTATATTTTTCTCCCTATAGTTTCTCCTCTCTTTCTCTCCCCTACTAGTTCATTTCTCCCCTAGCGTTCTAGTTCGTCTCTCCCCTAGTGTTTTATCTTGTAAGGTCTCTCCAGGCGATAAATAGTTCGGCCACAACTTGTGGGTTTTGGCTGAGTTTGATGCGGGCTAGCATTTTGCGCACGTAGTTGCAGTGTTCTAGCATGGCTTCGTTCAGTTTGTGTTTAACGTGACGCGGGGATTGGTACACCAGAATCGGTGCGAAGTTCCCCACGTGAATATAGCTCGTATCGGGTTCCGGACCTTCCGTAACGATATATTCATAGGGTATAGCCACGTTAAAGAGACCGTACACCACGTCTTTGCCGACAGGGCGCCGACATTTGATATGGGCAAAGGTCAGATGCGGACCATAGGTCTTAGGCGATGTATAGCTACTACGCCGACCGTCGCTGGTCATAATGTAATTGGGCCTCAACCCTTCCTGTAGCGCCAGCTCCCGCGTAATGATGCGCATCGGCAGACAGACCAGTTCTTCACGGCCATCTACGAAATAGCACTTCGTACTGTCACCACCACCAGGCTCATAAGTAGGAATAAAACAAACAATGTGGTTCTTTGGATTCGTATAGATCAAATCCAAATCCTCTCCCTTAGATAGCCGAGCGGCCATCATATCTGTTAATTCATCATGTGTTATCATAGGAATTCTCTCCCCTCTAATTAGGAACATTCCTTTCAACAATACAATGAACACGTGTTCTGTGAAAGCAGATTCGCATGCTTTAATCTGCTGCTGATTTAATTGTATATCAGTCTGTATAATTTGTAAATATATACACAAAACTATAGAAATTTATGTATAATTAAAGACTTTAAGATCTTGTAAAACTAATGATTACTTATATGTGTCATTATTTTCTCATTTAAATTGAGAATTGCATTATTTTCTCATTTAAATTGAGAATTGCATATTTTATGTATATC
>NZ_QSDY01000108.1 GCF_003463825.1 Veillonella sp. AM51-8BH | reverse complement strand
ATATTTACAATATGAATAGGACTATCATGAAATATATAGCTTAAATAACTATATTATATTGATATTAATTATTAAATTAAGGTGATAATATGGCAAAAAAAAGAATTTCTGATGTACTCATAGATGTCTTAGCTAGCGCTGGCATTAAACGTATTTACGGTATCACTGGCGATAGTTTAAACTCTGTAAACGATAGTTTACGCCGCAATGGTAAGATTGCCTTTGAACATGTACGACATGAAGAAACAGCAGCCTTTGCTGCAGGTGCAGAAGCATCTTTAACTCATAAATTAACTGTATGTGCTGGTAGTTCTGGCCCTGGCAACTTACATTTGATCAATGGTCTCTTCGATTGCCACCGTAATCGTGTTCCAGTATTGGCAATTGCCTCTCATATTCCTCAATCTGAAGTAGGGTTAAATTATTTCCAAGAAACACATCCTGAAAACTTGTTTAAAGAATGCTCTTGTTTCTGTGAACTTGTATCCAATCCTAAACAAATGCCTGAAATTCTATTCCGTGCCATGAATGCTGCTGTCGGTAATCAAGACGTTGCAGTTATCGTTCTTCCTGGGGACGTTGCAGTAATGGAAATGGAAATTGATGAATTGCCTGTATGGACTCCACCTCGTTTACCTCATATCGTGCCACAACGCGACGATATTGAAGAAATGGCTGCTCATTTAGAAACTGGTAAACGAATTACTCTCTTCTGTGGTGCAGGCTGTGAAGGTGCTCATGACGAAGTTGTAGAATTAGCAAAACGCTTACAAGCACCTGTTGTACACGCTTTCAGAGGCAAGGAATGGGTTGAGTGGGATAATCCATATGATGTAGGTATGACTGGTCTATTAGGCTATACATCTGGTTATCGTGCTATCGAACAATGCGATACTCTGGTAATGCTTGGTACAGACTTCCCTTATCGTCCATTCTATCCAGAAAATGCGAAAGTAATTCAAGTGGATAGAGATCCTAGTGCTTTAGGTCGTCGTGTTCCTCTTACACAAGGTATTATTGGTACTGTAAAAGATACATTAAAAGAATTATTACCGCTTGTTGGTCAACGCGGTGATACTGAATTTATCGATACTGTACGCAAAGCATATGCTAAATTTAGAGGCGACTTAGATAGTTATGCTGTAGCTGAACCAGATGGTGTAGCAATTCACCCTCAATACTTTGTGAACCGTCTTAATAAATTAGCTGCTGAAGATGCTATCTTTACCTTCGACGTAGGTACACCAGTAATTTGGACCGCTCGTCATTTAAAAACAAATGGTAAACGTCGCATCTTAGGTTCTTATAATCACGGATCTATGGCCAATGCTATGATGCATGCCATCGGTGCTCAAAATGCATGTCCAAATCGTCAAGTCATCTCCCTTTCCGGTGATGGTGGCTTCACAATGATGATGGGCGAAATGTTAACATTAAAACAACTTAACTTACCGGTTAAAATCTTTGTATTCAACAACGAAGAACTTAGCTTCATTGCCATGGAAATGAAAGCCTCTGGCTACCTAGACTATGCTACGGACTTTGTAAATCCAGACTTTGGTAAACTTGCTGAAGCAGCTGGTATCAAGGGTGTAAGCATTACAAATTCTAGCGAAGTAGATGAAAAAATTATGGAAGCTCTCAACCATAATGGCCCAGTCATCGTTAACGTTCGCGTAGATAAACAAGAACTTGCTATGCCGCCTAAAATTGCTTACCAACAAGCTAAAGGCTTCAGCAAATACTTGATCAATGCAATCCTTGATGGCCGTGGTACAGAACTTAAAGAAATGGCCAAAACAAACTGGATGAAATATAAATCTTTGTACTAAATCTGGCAAATTTACAAAATCTGCCAAACTAAATAAACTGCAAAACTTTTAAAAGAGGTGTCATCAAATGATGACACCTCTTTTTTCTTAATTTAATCATATATTGTTATAAAACCTTCAGTCCATCCCCTTAAATTAAGAGTGATAGTATCTATTCCTAAACACTCTATGCCATG
>NZ_QSDY01000107.1 GCF_003463825.1 Veillonella sp. AM51-8BH | reverse complement strand
CATTTTGTTAGTCCTTTCTGTAAATTGTAGAGCAGATTTCTTCAAATTTATCTTCTGCACTATATAATTCATATAATCCTTTAAAAAGGCTTAATGTTAGAACTTCAAGTTGATCTAGATTTTGATTTAAAGAGTTATAGGATTCTGAATCTATACAAGTACTTTGTTGAAAATGCTGGTCAATTAGATTTGTAACATAACTTGATATACTCTTATTTTCTAAAGCTGCAATATTCTTTATTTGTCGCTTCAATTGTGATGTGCAATAGATTTTAATAGATTCATTTAGCTCTGTATTTGCCATAAAGGTCTCCTTTGTGTTTTAGGGTGGAGTAGTAGAGTAGATAGTGCCTAATCTACTTCATACACCATACGCACTGCATGCGAAGGCATATGTTGTTATAAGTAGTAGATTTTTTCTATGTTATTAATAGGAATGTTGATATATACCATCTAGGTATATTAAAGTATATTTTAAATGAATAGTCCCTATAGATAAGCAGGTAGTAATTAGCTTATCTATAGGTCTATTCCTAAATACCTGTTTTTTTTACATTAATGTAGAAATAAATTTGTTATATTTGTAATAAAAAAGAGACACTAAAGACTTGTAATTTAGCCTCTAGCGCCTCTCGCTGCATAGATTTAAAGTAGTATTTAATTTGTGTTTTTCTCTAAAGCTTGTTCGATCTCGAACATATTTAATTTTGCCATTAGGGAGTTCAATAGGAAAATATTTACGTTTTTGTTGAGAATAATTTGAATTTATTTGCATATAATGGGGTATCCTTATTGAATATTAAAATTAGCTTTACAATACTCATCCAAAGCATTTTCTGGGATTAGTATTTTATGACCTATATGAATGCAGTTTAAGTTTTTACTTTTAATTAGATTGTAAATATGACTCATACTTACATTTTTTGCAAAGTATTCCTCAGCAGCTTCGCGTACAGTGTAGAGTTTCATAACTGGGCTCCTTACATTGTAAAATACATGAAATTTTAATATAATAAAGTAATAAGAAATTTACATATACCAATTAATTAACTGATAAATAAACACTAATTAACTATTGGTTAATTACAGTATAGCGTATTGAAATAAAAAAATCAATATGAAATAAAGAAAGTAGGGAACAAATGGGAGTTATAGATGTATTAATGGATCTAAAAAAATCTGGTTCATCTATTAAAGATATTTTTTCGTCTAGATTAGAAATTCTTTTAGATGAGTTTCAACTTCAAAAGAAAGATTTAGCCAAAGAAATTGGGGTTTCTGCTGTTGCAATAACTAAATATACTAAAGGTCTTACATTGCCTTCTTTTGACGTATTAGTATCTATTGCGAACTACTTTAATGTTAGTACAGATTATCTAATAGGTCTTGTAAATGAGCCTGTTTCAGAGCATGATTATGTTTATTTTGCCCCTATAGGTAAACTAAACTATTCATTTAAAATTTCTGATTCAGAAACTTTAGAAGGCCAATTAGATTATATTTTTGGATTGACTGTGTGGAATATGGAGATTCCTAAAGATGAGACTGCTTTAAATCAGTTTTTATGTTTTAAGTTTTCAGATAATGCAGATAATCAACGCTTATATGACTGTCTTTTTTTAACTGATGAATTGAATGTAGGTTATTTTTTATATAAAATGTCAAATCAGTTGGGACTACCCTTTATGGATGAATATCAAGGGGTTCGTTCAAAAAAATCTCAATATTTAGCTAACTTATTGGTTTGGAATGAGTTGGGTATTAAACCACCCGTCGGGCAAATGCCATTAACAGAACCGCAATATTTGGCAACATTACCAATACCAACTGCTAATGAACATATACGTTTAAACTATACATTTACTAGTGGTGCAATGCCTCACTTACAGGCTTGGATGGCTATGAGCAATCAAGAGCGAAGAAACTTGCTAATGAGACGTTTAAGGCGTATTAAAAAAGATTATATATGAGGTAAAAAGATTGCTTCAATAATGTTTTATTTAATATAGATAACTGAGATTTTGATGATATATTTTAAGAATATATTAATTGGGGATTTTATA
>NZ_QSDY01000106.1 GCF_003463825.1 Veillonella sp. AM51-8BH | reverse complement strand
CAAATAATTGTTTTTTTTTACAGTCATCTGCTATCTTTATTATAGTAATTATTATATATTATGAAAAAAATTTATTGTGTATTCCTACAAGAGGGGATTTATTATGTTATCTAGTTTAAAGCAAATTGGGAGAAACCCCATCTTTCGCTTTGGTATCATTGGTATTGTTTTATATATAGCTCTATTTTTCATCTATGAACCTATTACACTAGGACTAGATGTTGAAGATATAACGATTTTAGCAGTACCAACAATTGTAGGTACTTTTTTATTTCAATACTTTATGGGGTGTACCGTTTTTCATAGACCATTTTTAGGATATGGATTAGTTGGTATTCTTTGGGCTCTTACATTCCCACTCCTTTTCCACTGGTCCTATGTTAAACCTTTATATTTCTATGAATTCGCTAATGACTTCTTATTTGGCCTACTCATTTTTATGGGCTTATCTGGAATTCAATTCTTACTAAATCAAACGAATCGCCTTCATAAAACCACATCATTAATCATGGCAATCATTACCATGATATTAAGTCTTATTCCATTCTTACAAATTGGATACTACTTAACTACATGGCATTGTTTAACGCCAGCTAGTTTACTAGCAGTATATATGACGAACCCAGAAGAAGCCTTTGGTTTCTTAAAAAATGCGGCCGGTATTCCTGGTCTTATCGCTGTTGGTATCGGTCTAGTAGCTTGGACGTATCTACTCTACTGGTCTAATCTAGGAATGAAAGCAGTGGTAAACTTAAATACTACACGACCTATGCGCTCCACATTACTCATTGTGTCTATTGTAGCATTCTTAGTTTATGTACCATTCTTCTTATTCCCTAAAACATGTATTGTAGCAAATTGGATTGCTGCTGGCGATTATGTAAAACAGATGCAACAATATAATGATAACCATCATTTAGTTTTCGATTCCTTCAATTTAGATACAAAGGAAACCTCTGCCAATAAAACACCAGGTACGATCATATTAGTAATTGGTGAGTCTAGTTCTCGTGATTATATGAAGGTTTATAATCAAAACTTCCCTTATGACGATACACCATGGCAAGGTAATATGCGCTCTGATAACAAAGATTTTATATTCTTTGATAACGCATACTCATCCTATGTACAAACAGTGCCTACCCTAGAACGCGCTCTATCCGAACGCAATCAATATGATGACAAACCATTCCTTGATTCAGCAAACATCTTAGACGTAGCTAAAAAGGCTGGTTATACTACTTCTTGGTTTAGTAACCAAGGTGTATTTGGTGAATACGATACAGCTATTTCTCTAATGGCCAAAACAGCAGATACTACAAAATGGTCTCACGAATCATATGCATTCTCTGACCGCTATGATGAATCTTTATTGCCTTTATTACAATCTGTAGATCCTACGAAAAATAACTTTATTGTTATTCATATCATGGGTAGCCATATTTATTACAATGACCGTTACCCTCATGAGTTTAGTAAATGGAAACAGGGCCCGTATCCAGATGGCCAAGAAGCATATGCTAATAGCCAACTTTATACTGATTGGTTATTACAACAAATCTATACGTATGGTAAGGAAAAATTAAACTTACAAGCTATGGTCTATTTCTCTGACCATGGTGAAAGTTTAGATAAATCTCATAACCCAGATACATTTGATTTTGTTATGACTCATATTCCATTCTGGATTTATTTATCCCCTCAATATCGTGCAGCGTATCCTCAAACTGCAGAGGAACTTACTAAGCATGAACATCAATACTTTACAAATGATTTACTATATGACACATTAATCGGTCTTATGCATGCACCTAACCAACGTTATGATGCAACACGAGACTTCAGTAATGATAAGTATCGATTTAATTTACATAACCTTACTACCTTACTAGGGGAACAACCATTAACTAACGATCCTGTAAATGCAGGTAAATAATCTGGACTATTTCTTGTACTGAGTTAAGCATATTAATCTGTTATCAGTAAAGCATATAATTATGTAATAATAGCCAGTTAAGGTTATAGTAAAGTAATAAAAAATCAGAACCACCCGTAAAACGGGTGGTTTGCTCACGGGCTATAAGCCCGTAGTACTAGGCCAGCGTCTAAAGGCGCTGGCTTTCACTACGTTCAAGCCGCATAGCCAT
>NZ_QSDY01000105.1 GCF_003463825.1 Veillonella sp. AM51-8BH | reverse complement strand
CTTCCATCGCTCTTCGTTCGACTTGCATGTGTTAAGCACGCCGCCAGCGTTCGTCCTGAGCCAGGATCAAACTCTCCAAGATATCTTGAAGCTATTTGAATAGCTCATTATTTGTTGTCGTTACATTTAAGTAACTTTGAATTATGGTTGGTTTTGACATTGTCAAAACCCGCACTCTGGCATATGTTCAATCATATGATTGATTACCTATCATTGTTCAGTTTTCAAAGATCTGTTATCAGTTTCACGCTTCAGTGAAGCGCCATCTGACGACTTGATTATAATAACATGTGAGCAATTTCATGTCAACACATTTTATAATCTTTTTTGAAGTTCTTTCGAACTTCAAAGTGTATTTCTACACTCATTAAGAAACAGTCGCTCGAACGACTGTATGGATATTATAGTATAACCAAAAAATAATGGCAACCCCCAATTCTCAACTTCACACAACTTTCATTGCACATTCATTTTTCAGCCTAAAAACTAAAGATTGATTTTATACAATCTATTTTGTATAATGTAGCTGTAATATAGACTCTTTCACATATGTAGTTATATAGTTATATACCATTTAATACTATATTTTAATTTTGAATTAGCTCTATATTTCAATTTAGTCTTTTATTATAGTAGTTATAATTAATTCTATAATAATGTGTGAGGAGATTGAGTATGAAATTATCCAAACGTTTATTATCTAAAACAGTTGCTATTGCTGCGGTATGTGCAACTATGGCCACTGCAGCCTTTGCTGCACCACAAGGTACATTTGATACCTCTGAAATTCAAATTACAGGCGAAGCCTCTCGTTCTGTAGCACCTAACTATGCGATTTTAACACTTGGTATTACTAGTGAAAACACTAATATCAATGCTGCAAAATCCAATAACGATCGCATCATGAGTGATTTAATCAGCAAGTTAGGTCATTTAGGTATCGACAAAAAAGATATTTACACATCTAATATTTCTATTAACCCTACAAGTGATTATCAAGATGGCAAACGAATCAACACTGGTTATAGTGTAGCAAATCGTGTGACTGTAAAAATCAACAATCTCGATAATGTAGGAAAGGCTGTTGACGCTGCTGTTAGCGCTGGCGCCAACGATATCAACAACCTTTCATTCCAAAATGATGTATCTCAACAACTATCTGATTCTTTAACTACCGAGCAATTCAAGACGGTCGTCATAAAGCTGAGGTTATTGCTGCAGCCCTTGGTCGTACTTTAGGCCCTGTAAAAACTGTTTCTATCAGCACACCACAAACAAGCTCTATGGACTCTGGTTCCTATCGTAACGCCTTAATGTTAAAAGCGTCTCTCGAAACTGCTACTCCTGTTGAAAAAGGATCATTAGTAGTTTCTCAAGACGCTAATATTACTTATTATTTACAATAGAATTTTCTGGTACCACACCTTCGTGGACCGCTACAATGCCGCCTGTCAATTCATGATAGGTGGCATTTTCATATCCTAAAGATTTCCAGATTTCAAGAATCTCGCTTTGATGAGGATATCTGCGTAAGGATTCTGGCAACCATGCATAAGAGGAATTATCCTTACTTAACTTACCTATAATAGGTAATATATAGGAGAAGTAGAAATTATATAACTGTTTAAAACCAAACATGCTTGGCTTTGCGAGTTCTAACACAACTACTTTTCCACCTGGCTTTACAACACGTTGCATTTCAGATAACACTTGTTTAATATCTGGCACATTACGCATTGCAAATCCGCTCATAGCAGCATCAAATGTGTTATCTGCATAAGGTAATGCCATCGCATCACCTTGAACAAGATTAACTTGATCTATTAAACCAGCATCTTCAATGCGTACACGACCTTGATCAAGCATCTCACTATTAAAGTCCAAAGCCTCTACTTTTAATGTTGGTTCTTGACGTAACGCTTCCTTTGTAAACACACAGGTACCACATGCTACATCAAGCACACGTTGGTGAGGACCAATATTCATTGCTTTTACAGAGAATTTGCGCCAAAAATAATCTTGTCCAAAGCTTAAGACTGTATTCATTAAATCATAGTTTTTTGCAATATTAGAAAAAACACCTTGTACAAATTGCTCTTTATCGGCATACGTTTTAAATTCTTTAGTATTCATTATGGTCCTTTCACTAATCAAGAACTATATTCAAACTCTTTACTCGCATAGTATATCATACTATGCCCCCTATCAAAAGAATCCTATTATATATACTATATATAGTAAATTATGTAATAAGCACATATTTAGTTAAAACCATATATTCACTACTGTTAAAATTAGTATAAATTATGTAATAAGCACATATTTAGTTAAAACCATATATTCACTACTGTTAAAATTAGTAT
>NZ_QSDY01000104.1 GCF_003463825.1 Veillonella sp. AM51-8BH | reverse complement strand
GTAATAATCAGAATACGGATAAATACAATACTTTAATAAAGTATCTATTTTAAATAAATTTGTTTTCTAAGGTTCCAATAAAGTATCTATTTTAAATAAATTTGTTTTCTAAGGTTCCAATACCGCTTATAGAAATAGTAACAGTATCTCCTGGTTTTAACCAAGAATATTTACTTTCATTTTTACCTAATACTACACCACTAGGTGTACCTGTAAAGATGATATCACCTTCTTGGAGTGTCATATAGGATGATAGAAAGGCAATAATGTCATAAGGCTTAAAAATCATCTGTTCTAGCTTCGCTTGTTGACGTATTTCACCGTTGACTGTTGTTGTAATAGTGGCACTTTCAAAGTCAAAATCCTCAGGAGTCACTATAGTAGGACCGATAGGGGCAAAGTGATCAAGGGATTTACCAAGAATCCATTGTGAACCTCTAAACTGTAAGCTACGGGCGGAAACATCATTGCCAATTGTATAACCTAAGATATGGTCTTTCGCATGGTCTGGAGATATATTTTTACCAGCTTTGCCAATGATGATAACTAGCTCACCTTCATAGTCATAATGGAATGCTTCGTCTTCGATGGTAATTGTATCATGATTGCTTGCAAGAGCATTTGATGTTTTCATAAAGATTTCTGGGAAATCGTGTGTAGCTAGACTCGTTTCAGCAATATGATCAGCGTAGTTAAGACCGATACAAATGATACTTTTAGGATTAGGAATTAAAGGATGTTTATTTTCGTTCATAATAGGAACCTCCTAGTAAAATAGGATAATGTGTATCTTAATTTATTATAATATAAATAAGGCGGAAGCCATACTGGCAAGACACTATAATTCATCATCTCTATAGAATCTATTGAAATTACAAGATGATAGTGATAAGATTAAATGTATATCAATATAAATGGAGGTTATTGTTATGAGCAAGAATATTGATTGGGATAATCTCGGTTTTGGTTATGTAGAAACCGACTACCGTTATTTGACTACATATAAAGATGGTAAATGGGACGAAGGCGGTTTAATTACTGATGCTAACGTTGTCCTTAATGAATGTGCTGGTGTATTCCAATACGCTCAAACTGTCTTTGAAGGTTTAAAAGCATACTACACAAAAGATGGTCACATCGTATGCTTCCGTCCAGATTTAAATGCAGAACGTTTGAATCAATCTTGTGAACGCCTTGTAATGCCTACATTACCTGAAGGTCGTTTTATCGAAGCTGTAAAAGAAGTTGTAAAAGCAAATAAAGACTTTGTTCCTCCATATGGTCATGGTGCAAGCCTTTATATTCGCCCTTACATGATGGGTACAAACTCTGTTATCGGTGTAAAACCTGCTGATGAATATCAATTCCGTGTGTTTACAACTCCAGTAGGTCCTTACTTCAAAGGTGGCGCTAAACCAATCAAAATTCGTATCACTGATTTTGATCGTGCAGCTCCTCATGGTACTGGTCATATTAAAGCTGGTTTGAACTATGCTATGAGTTTGTATGCTATCACTGATGCTCATAACAAAGGCTATGCAGAAAATATGTATCTTGATGCGGGTACTCGTACACATGTTGAAGAAACTGGTGGTGCAAACTTTATCTTCATCACTAAAGATGGTAAATTAGTTACACCTAAATCTGATAGTATCTTGCCATCCATCACACGTCGTTCTTTGATGTATGTAGCAGAACACTATCTTGGTATGACTGTAGAACATCGTCCTGTTCATAAAGATGAATTAAAAGACTTTGCAGAAATCGGTCTTTGTGGTACAGCGGCAGTTATTTCTCCAGTAGGTCAAATCGATACTCCAGAAGGCACTATTAATGTTCCTGCTGGCATGGATGATATGGGCCCTATCACTAAAAAATTATATGACACATTACTTGGCATTCAACATGGCGAAATTGAAGCTCCTGAAGGCTGGGTAGTTAAAATTTGCTAATCCTTTAGTAGATTATATAATTTAACATGTAAATAGAAATGGCATCTATCATTTGATAGATGCCGTTTTTGTTTGTATTTTATTATTTTAATAAAGTAAGATATTAGCAATAAATCTATTAGTTATAAAGCTATTGGTAAAATAGTAAACTATTAGTTAGATTTTGCTCTACTAGCCACTTTAGCCATGAATTTTTCGTTATTAATAACAAATCGTTCATGGGTTCCTCGCCCAATGATACCAACGCCATCAGATGCTTCGATATCAAAGGTGATTTTACGTCCTTCTACAGCGCTAACTGTAGCTTTAGCCGTTACCGTTGCACCAAGTGGAGTAGGGGCTTCATGAGTAATGGATAGAGCGATACCTACAGTACCTTCACCTTCTTCTAAATATGGTTGTACTGCTACTTGTGCTGCTTCTTCCATTAATGCACACATAGCTGGTGTGGCAAAGACCTCTAAAGAACCAGACTTCATTGTTTTTGCAATATTAGATTCTGTAACTGTTACAGTTGCCGTAGCTGTTTGACCTGCTGATACCATAATATACCTTCTTTCATTAAGAAAATTCTCGTTATAATAGTATTATACATCTTTCTATAATTTTTATGCTAATGTAATGATACATATTTATAGATATTATCAGTTAAAAATAAATTACTTTTAACTGGTAGTATCTATAAAAGTAGCCCAAAT
>NZ_QSDY01000103.1 GCF_003463825.1 Veillonella sp. AM51-8BH | reverse complement strand
AAATATATTAATAGATATAAAAAATATATTAATAGATATAAATCGATTCATATATTAAGAAATTTAATATCTACAAATTTGGTTATCTTTAAAAAATACAAAAAAAGGAAGCAAACTCTGAATTTCAGAACTTACTTCCTTTATGTTAGAAAATATTATTATAAAATTTTCGACAAGAACAATTTTGTTCGCTCATTTGTTGGAGCATCAAATACCTTTTCAGGAGTATCATCTTCTAAGATTAATCCACCATCAACGAATAATACGCGGTCAGCTACTTCTTTAGCAAAGCCCATTTCATGAGTAACAATAACCATCGTCATCCCTTCTTCTGCAAGAGACTTCATTACATCTAGAACCTCACGAACCATTTCTGGATCGAGTGCAGATGTAGGTTCATCAAATAGCATAACTTTTGGTTTCATCGCTAAGGCACGGGCAATAGCAACACGTTGCTTTTGACCACCAGATAAGGAATCAGGATATGCATTAGCTTTATCTCCTAACCCAACGCGATCAAGTAAAGCTTGTCCGATTTTCTTAGCTTCATCACTAGAAGTTTTACGAACCTTAGTTTGAGCTAATGTTAAATTTTCCATTACAGTCATATGTGGGAAAAGATTAAAGTTTTGGAATACCATCCCTACTTCAGCACGAACTTCATTGAGTTTAGACTTATCAGAAAGATCCATACCATCTACAATTACCTTACCAGATGTAGGCTCTTCTAAGTAGTTCATAGTACGCAATACTGTACTTTTGCCAGAACCAGATGGACCAATTATAACGACAACTTGACCTTTTTCTATATGTAAATCTATGCCCTTTAATACTTCATTTTTACCAAAGGATTTATGTACATTTTCTAATTTAATCATTTAATGCTATATTTCCTTTCAAGGTAACCAACTAATTGTGAAATTGTTACTGTCATAATAAGGTAAATAACAGCAACTGTACCCCAGATTTCAAAGGATGCATATGTTTTAGCAATAATCAATTGACCACGACGTGTCAATTCTTCGAAACCAATTACAGAAACCAATGAGGAATCTTTCAACATAGCAATAAATTCATTACCCAATGGTGGGATAATTGCTTTGAAAGCTTGAGGCATGATGATATAACGCATAGTTTGACCCCAAGTTAAACCAAGAGATCGACCTGCCTCCATTTGACCTTTATCGATAGACTGGATACCAGCACGGAAGATCTCAGACACATATGCACCAGAGTTAATACTACATGCGGTAACAGCTGCAATAAATGGATCAATACGTTGTCCTGTAATCATTGGCAAAGCAAAATAAATCAAGAAGATTTGTACCAATAATGGTGTACCACGAATGATATCTACATAACATTTTGCTAATAATCTAACTACAGTAAATTTAGATAAATTTGCTAAGGCTACTAATAAACCGATAAAGAAACCACAGCCAACAGACATAGCTGTAATTTCTACGGTTACAAGTGCACCTTGTAATAAGAGCGGTAAATTATCCGCAATTAACCCCCAATTAAAACTCATGATCTCTCCTATTATTTAAATTCTACCACTACTGGCATATCAGCAGGTGCATCTACATTAAACCATTTTTTATATAATGTATTAAATTCACCATCAGCCTTCATATCTGCAATTGCTTTATTGATTTGTTCTTGTAAATCTTTATTATCTTTATTAATTGCTAAGCCCAAATATTCTTTTGTATTTGGATATGCCATAAATTTAATATGTTGATCTGGATGTTTAGTACTGTAATATTGAGCCACTGGCAAATCAATAACAGTTGCATCAGCACCACCATTTTGTAATTCTAACAAAGCTTCATTACTATGGTCAAACTCTTTTACAGTAGTACCTTCGATTTTATGGGCTAAATCTGCACCAGTAGTACCTAGTTGAGCAGCAATTTTCTTGCCTTTAAGATCGTCAAGAGATGTGATATTTGCGCCATCTTTATATACTACAGCAGGGCATTTTCATAATATGGAGAAGAGAATAATACCTTTTCACTTCTAGCTTTGGTAATCGTCATACCAGATGCAGCTACATCAATATCATGTGTATTTAAAGCTGGAATCAAAGCATCAAAAGCAACATTCTTAAGCTCTACATCTTTATTGATACGTTTACCAATGGCACGAATTAAATCAATATCAAAGCCTGTGTAGTCTTGAGTTTTTTCATCTTTAAATTCAAATGGTACAAATGTGGCATTAGTACCAACAATGAGTTTATTAGAAGTTGTTTGTGTAGAAGATCCACAACCGCCAATTACAGTACCGGCCATTACTAACATACAACCACCAATGATTAATTTTTTTAACTTGCTATTTAACATCGAATCATCCTCATTTACTAAACTAACTATTTTTATTCCACTAGTATACCACTTAGTATAATTATGTCAATAATTTTGTATAGAATCATCCTAAATATCAATTAATCACTATATTTATATTTTATTTTTATACACTGATTGTATATTTATAACAACAATGTATAAAAACTTTCCCATAAGAATCGGTATTTTCACCATTTTTAAATATACAGATGTATAAAAAGAAAAAAGCACATGAGAAAAGCCTCATGTGCCCGCATACGGCTGACCTGGTCTTTGCCCCCACACTCGCCTGCTGGAGGGTTCGCTCATAAGTCCGAGACTCCCCACTACTACCCCTCTCGGTTTTACCGGCAGGACTTACACCTAAGCCGCACCATGCTCACAACCTCTTGGGTTGCTTATGTGGATCGTTTCGCCTGCGACTGGCATCGACTTTCAACCACAGACCCGTATAGACGTATTATAAAGAATAACAGTATACATGTCTAGATTTATAATTATATATACATTCTTAAAATTAATAAGACGTACCTATTAAATTATATTTCCGAACATAGCATCGTTCAGTTCTCATTGAAATGAGAATAAATTTTGCAACCCCTTTTTTGGTATGTATAGAAAATTGTCATAGAAAACCTAAAATATTCTTCATATTATTTTAATA
>NZ_QSDY01000102.1 GCF_003463825.1 Veillonella sp. AM51-8BH | reverse complement strand
TATTAAAAATGATGAGTATATTGATACAACAAAGAATGCCAGTCATCATGCTATTTTTTGGAATTATGAAGAGTTATATTGATACAACAAAGAATGCCAGTCATCATGCTATTTTTTGGAATTATGAAGAGTTATTAATGAACTTTATATGGGAAAAAGGCTTGTTTATATCGTAAAACTTTGATATCCTATCCGGGTAATCAACAATATAAATTTTTCTTAAATTGAATCAAATATATTTCTTATGTGAGAAGTGAGAAGTATATTTTATCAGCCCGAGGAGAGAGGCGGAACTTAGAGAGGTTGAAAAATTGTATTGTGTTTGGTTAAGAATTTTAATTTAGTGAGGGTGTAAGATGAGAGAAAACAAACATTCCAAAAAATTAGCGTTTGCTGTATTGGCTGCTGCTGCAGCTGTAGGTCTATCTGCAACTGCACCAGTAGATGCGGCAGAAATTCAAACAGCACAAGGTTTTATCTTTGCTTCCGGTAATGCTACTGCATCTCCTGATACTACACATAATAGTGTTGCTTATGGTACTGTTGCTAATGGTACAGCTACTAGCATCGCTGTAGGTCAAGGTAATACAATTACAAGCGCTAATGGTTCTAGCAGTGCATACGGTAACCAAAATACAATCGATGGTAACCAAGCTAATGCTTTCGGTGATGGCAATACTGTAACAGGTGCATATGCACAAGCTTTCGGTGATAGCAACGTAATCAATGGTACAAATGCAATCGGTTATGGTTATAACAATACTGTAGCTGGTACAACTACAAACTACCGCGATCGTACTTTCGATAATGAACCTGATTCAGCTACACTTCAAACTGGTTCTTGGAACAGCAATTCTGTAGCTATCGGTTCTAAAAACACTGCATTAGGTAGCTCTGCATTGGCAGTAGGTAACGAAGCAAAAGCTCAAATGAGCGAATCCATTGCTATCGGTCATGAAGCTCAAGCTGACAAAACTTGGGGCATTGCAATCGGTACTCGTGCAACTGCTTCCGATGTACGTTCTTTAGCACTTGGTCACCAAGCAAAATCCGCTGGTTACAAAGCTAATGCTATCGGTGCTGATGCTACAGCAAATGGCAACCATGCTAATGCTATCGGTTCCTCTGCAACAGCAACTGGCGATCATGCACAAGCATTCGGTGCTGGTGCACAAGCAACAGGCCTACGTACTAACGTATTCGGTTCTGATGCAGCTGCAACTGCTGATTACAGCATTGCAATCGGTAACAAAGCTAATGCATCCACTGCAAACTCCATTGCATTAGGTGCTAACTCTACTACTCGTTCTGCTACTAACGTAACTAACGCAACAGTAGCTGGTCATACATATGGTGGCTTCGCAGGCACTAGCCCTGTAGGCTCTGTATCCGTTGGTAAAGCTGGTGAAGAACGCCAAATCCACAACGTAGCAGCTGGTAAAATTTCCGCTGACTCCACAGATGCTGTAAACGGTAGCCAATTGTACTCCGTAGCAAATGATTTGCAAACTCAAATCAACAATTCCACACCAGGTGCAATCAACAATAATATCAATAACTTGAATAACCGTGTTGGTAATGTTGAAAAACGTGTTAATAAAGTAGGTGCAGGTTCTGCTGCATTGGCTGCATTGCATCCATTGGATTTCAACCCAGATGACAAATGGACAATCGCTGCTGGTTATGGTCACTACCACAATGCTAACTCCGCTGCATTAGGTGCTTTCTACCGTCCTAACGAAGATACAATGTTCTCCGTTGGTGGTACTGTAGGCACTGGCGAAACTCAATTGAACGCTGGCGTATCCATCCGTCTTGGTAAACGTTCCCCTGAGTCCCGCTCTCGTGTAGCTATGGGTCGTGAAATTGCTGAATTGAACGCACGTCTTCAAGATATGGAAAACAAATACAACAACTTGTTACAAATCTTGACTCCACATGCAATTGATCCTAGCAAAACTGCTGAATTCCCAGATGTTCCTCGTAATCACTGGGCTTACCAATACATTAGCCAATTGGCTGGTAATGGTATCCTTGTTGGCTACCCTGATGGCACATTCAAAGGCGACGTTAAGATGACTCGTTACGAATTCGCTACTATGTTGTACCGTGCACTTCAAAATGGTGCTCCTATCGATGACAACATGAAACGTGCTATGAACGAATTTGGTCCTGAATTACAAAATATTCGTCTTAACCACTTCCGTGTGGATCGTATTTCTGGTGCTGACAACGATCGTCATAAAACAGAACGTGTTCGCGTTAACAACGAACCTAAAACTCAACGCGACGTATACGGTTCCCGTATTAATCAATAATATATTGATAACTTCCCCTCGAGCTTGTGAAAGCTCAAAAACAGGATGTATCCCAGTGATACATCCTGTTTTTTTGTGCTTATACCAATATTAATATGTTGACTCTAAAATATTAATATTTATACAAACCATGTATATTGGATACTTTTTATAATAGAGAAGTATTAGTGCCGTGTAATATATTAGTATTACAATATATCATCTTCTATTTTCTTATTAGACATCAAAACTTCATGCAATATTTATGTAAATACATTGCAACTTAATACGTATAGGTGTATAATAACGTTCATAAGTAATAAATATACAAAACCAGTGAATAAAAACATAGATATGAGGGAAAGACCATGAAAGAATTTAGACAATTAACAGTAGCGGATACAGCAGAATATCATAAGGTATTAATTGACGGCTATGCAGCGATTAAAGATTATCCAATTACATTCGATGCTATCGATTTTACAGAAGAAGAATCCAAGGAGTGGATCGAAACCTATCCTGTATATGGATTGTATATTGATGGGCAACTTGTTAGTTCTATTACGTTCTGTATGCCGTGGATTAAATATTCTACACCAGATAAGTTTCCACACATTGCTCACTTTGTAACGGCGCCTGAGTTCAAAGGTAAAGGCTATGCTCGGGAAACGCTTGGTTATGCGGAAGAATTATTGATCAATCAATTTAAAACGCCAGCTGTTACATTAGGTACAGCAAAAGAACATCCGTGGTTGCCTAAAATGTATGAATCTTTCGGCTTTAAAGCATATGATAAAGTTCATTTTAGAGGTAAACAACATACTACTATACTTTTCAAAAAAGATTTATTGTAGTTGCCTAGTAACTAATCAAACCTTATACATAACTATTTTGATATAGAGTGTACTTAATGTGACATAATAACTGTATCAAATGAGAGTAAATGTATCAAATGAGAGTAAATGTATAAGGTTTATTTGTTTATGCA
>NZ_QSDY01000101.1 GCF_003463825.1 Veillonella sp. AM51-8BH | reverse complement strand
CCGCTACAATAGCTACTGCTCTTAAACCTTGACCAGAAAGAACTTGGCATACTAACTCATATTTTTCTTCCGGAGACCAATAATTCTTAGTCCCTTGACATTTATTAATATCCGAACCATGACGTTGTTCTAATTTAACCCAGTCCCTTATTTGTTTATGAAATGTATCTGTCCTTACACCGTTAGGTGTCTCGGGCCATTCACCTTGATAGAATAATTCAATTGCTTTTCTTTTAAATTCATAACTATATCTCATGAAAATACCCCCTTTACTGGTTGTCCAGTAAAGGGGGTACATATCACTATTTAGAGTATCGCTTTTATTTTATTCTTTAGTATCAATCACTATTATTAGTAATCAATCACTACTATTCTTCAGTATCGAATGTTACGTCCAATGGTTGGCGTTCCACGATGTTACGGTAACGAACCTTTGGATAGCCCATCAAGATACCACCAGCAATGATTTTATCCTCTGGTACACCTAATAGTTCCAATAGTGGTTTATACTCTGCTTCGCCTGCATGTTCAAAGAAGCCAGCCCAACAAGTGCCTAAACCTAATGTTGGTGCATACAACTCTGCATAAGACAAGCAGGAATGCCCGCTATCGTGAGTACGGTGAATATCTTTTTTAGAACCGATGGCCACTACTAGCGCAGGCGCATCGCGCAAGATGTATTCCTTACCCTTATCGACCTCAGCTTGTGCTGCACGAGCATAAAGACGCATAATCGGCACAGTTTTCGCAGCCAAATGCATCCACTCAAGAACGAGATCTGCAATGCGACGCAACTTTTGTTTGTCCCGAATAACAATATAGGAAATACCTTGTGTATTTGTTGCTGTTGGAGCCATTCTTGCAACGTTTAAGACCTTGCGAATAAGCTCAGCAGGAACTGGTTTATTTTGATAATTACGAATAGAGCGACGGCTGCGCAAGAATAACTCAGCTTGCTCTGGCGTTAATTTTTGTTCTTTTGTGATATCGATTTGCTCTTTACGTGGGGTCATATCACTATCAAGAGCAAGCGTTGGGCATACGGAAATACAATGCCCACAGGAGATACAACCTCCCTTGCCAGTTACAGGCCCATTTTCGGACATCACTAGCAAGCCTGTTGGACAGTCAGCTACGCAAAGGCCGCATCGTGTACAGACTTCTGTATTGACGGTAAATAACATCTGATAAATCCTCCAAACACTACTATAAAGCCTATTATAACACAATCAATCAAGGGTTATCTAGGCAACATATGCTTTTCAAAGTTATTCTCCCTATTTTGATGGGGCCCTATTTCATTTCTACAACCTAGTTAAAAAAGTACAAATATACTTGCTTGCTCCGTTCTCCGCAAAGTCGCTGCACAAGTATATTTGTACTTTTTTATAACCATATTCATAAAGGCTTCCCATCAAAATAGAACTACACACGTAAAACACATAATACCTAGATAACCTGATTGATCTATATAAAAAGGCTTTAGACTAATGGCGCCACGCCCACCGTTTGGGGAAGGCGGAGGCTACGGCTAAGTACGATTAAGCAATTAACCTAATCCTCCCCCCCTTCTGCCAGTAAAAGCAGATTGAGTAAAGATTACATGTAGCTTGTGATGGGGATTTCTGTATATTAAGCAGTAGATGTTGTTTGCTATGGGACTAATTCATAGCAGATGTTATAAAAATAAAACTAGGTATTTCTGCAGCGACTTTACGAAGGACGGAGCAAGGAGATACCTAGTTTTATTTTTAATTAAGTTGTCGTAGTGAAACGGGGCCCCATAGCAAACGACATAATATCTGCTCAATTGCTGGGCCCCCATCACAAGCGGAAAAGGAAATTTACTCAAATGCTTTTATAAGTTCCATGTATTCCGCTTTGTGTGTCATTCTCCATGTACCAAAGTCTGGTTCTGGGGATTGGTTCAGGATGTTTGCCAAGGCTTCTAGGAATTCTGGGATTTTTGTGGCTACGATATTACCTGCCATTTTACCGAAGTTTTCGGAGCCCATGTGTTCGGAACCACCGTCTACAAGGATGAAGCTACTGTAGGTTTCTTATCTACTAGTTTTACCGCCCCATGGAAGCCAATTTCACCGATTTGGTGTGTACCACAGGAGTGTGGACAGCCGGAGATGTGTAGACGAGGTAGTTTACTTGTATCTACACCTTTTTCTTCAAGGTGTGCAAAGATATCTTTCAATAGGCCATTAGAGTCTTGCATACCGATTTGACATACTGTAGAGCCTACGCAGGATACGGAACGACGGAAATCATTTTCCGCACTATCGTCTGTTAACTCTGCGATTTTACGAGCCTCATCAGCAGTAAGGTTGATGAAGAACAATGCTTGGTCTGGCGCAATACGTGCTTCTACTTGATCAAGTGTTACAGCATAATCAAGCGCAGCCAATAGATGTTCTACATTAGCATCGCCACCTGCCGGATGGTATTCTACGTAGTATAAACCTTCTTGTTTTTGACGGTGAATACGATCGTTTTCCACAGACTTATCACGCTTACCAGTTTTTGTAATTTCATAAGCATAGTCAGCTGGATTAATGGTTAATTGTTCCACTTCTTTCACCATCGCCAATGTTTCTTCATAGGTCTTGATGAAAGCTTCAGCTCCACCCATTTCCGCAGGCATATAGCGAGTACGAGCCTTGCCACGGTTTTTGAAATTTCCATGGTTAGCAAAGACCATAAGCATAGCTTTCACATGGTATAAAACATCGTCAGGCGCCACATCGTGCGCTACAGGAATACCAATACGAGGATTTGGGCCAATACCACCACAAGCGTATACATCAAAGGTATTGTGTTTCGTTAAATTGAAACCAAGGTCCTTGAACGTAGCATGCGGCGTACTATCAAAGCCATTATCGATACCCATTTTAAATTTGCGAGGGATTTTGATGTAGAACATTTGCTCTAGAAGAAACTCGCTAATAGCCGTTGCATATGGCGTAATATCTAAGGTTTCACGAGGATCAATACCGCGCAAAATACTAGCTACCACATTTGGATTGTCACCACCAGCACCGCGGTTATAGATACCGTGATCATAACATTCTTTATATAGATTTAGAATTGTATCACCATCGAGGCCATGCATTTGCAAACATTGGCCAGTAGTGAAATGTACGTGCTGCAAATTATATTTGCGAATAGAGTCCGCTAAAAACTGCATGTGCTCGCGTGTCATGCGCCCACCGTTGAAGCGCCAACGGCTCATACCAGAGTTAGCACCACGCTCAGCATAACTACCATAGGCACCGGATTGCCCTTTATAGTCTGCAATAGACATTTCTTTCTTATAGACTTATGCGTCATATCTTCAAACTTTGGATAATCTGCAATTAATCGATCTTTCAACTCTTGTGTAATCATATTAGTACCCTCTTGGCTTATATTTATTAAGCATAATACAGAACTTTTCATAGGCTAGTATACCATACACGCATACGTATGTTAGTAGCCAAGCTCACAATTTTAATATCAATTACAAATAATATGCTTTACAATCTGTAATAATAATTACTTTTAATAAGAGCCAAATCAACATAGAGTAGATTTTAAAATCAGAACCACCCGTAAAACGGGTGGTTTGCTCACGGGCTATAAGCCCGTAGTACTAGGCCAGCGTCTAAAGGCGCTGGCTTTCACTACGTTCAAGCCGCATAGCCATTGACTCGTAACGGTCCCCTTAAAGGGGATATGTATTACTTGCTACCCTTAAAAGGGTCCTCATATTCTTTTACACTAAGTTTATCTTT
>NZ_QSDY01000100.1 GCF_003463825.1 Veillonella sp. AM51-8BH | reverse complement strand
TTTTTTATATACTAGAACTTTTATTTGTAGTGTTATGATTCTCATATTAATATGAATAGAGTATGCTAAAAAATGAATATATATTTTACAAATTGAATTTTACACTACTGAACTATATCGATTATAATATATATACTATAGTTATATTCTAAGGAGGATACATTGGACATCTTATCTGTACAAGGTTTATTAGCGATGCTTCAGATCATCGTTATCGATATCTTACTTGCTGGCGATAATGCTATTGTAATTGGTATGGCAGCTCGTAACTTGCCAGCACATTTACAGAAGAAAGCCATCTTCTGGGGCACAGCTGGCGCCATTATTTTACGCCTTGTTATGGCATTCCTATTTGTAGAGGCATTGAACAATATTCCTGCACTTCGTTTAGTAGGTGGTATCCTCCTCTTATGGATCGGATACAAGCTCGTTGCTGATGATGAAAGCGAGCATAATATCGAAGCTAAGGATAATTTACGCGCAGCCATTACAACTATTGTTATTGCTGACGGTATCATGGGTATCGATAATGTTATCGGTGTAGTTGGTGCTGCAGGTGGTCATATGACAATGGTAGCCATCGGTATGCTCATAACTGTACCAATCATCATTTATGGCAGTACTTTATTTGTGAAAGTCATCGAACGTTTCCCAATTATCCTATACGTTGGCGGCGGTATCCTTGGCTGGGTAGGTGCTGGTATGGCAGTAGAGGATACATTGATTGCTCATAGTGTTGAACCATATGCACTGTTCATCAAAATAGCTGCAGTAATCCTCGTAGTAGGGGCATCTTTGATAGCTAAAAAAACCAAGAAATAATAGAATAAATCTCTTCTCTTAATCATAGGAGGAGAGATTTTTTTATGTAAACTAATAGCTCTCTTTTTAGGTGAGAAAATAGAAAAATTATGGTATAGTTAAGGGATAGTTATTGAATTACTCGTTTGAATTGAGGTATGTAGAGAATGGAATTTTTAGAAGTTGCCACGTGGGTGACCATTGGTAAGATTATTTTAATTGATATTTTGTTGGCTGGTGATAATGCTGTAGTAATTGGTATGGCAGCAGGTAAGCTAGCTCCAGAACTACAAAAGAAAGCCGTAATTTGGGGTACAGTAGGTGCCATTGTAATGCGCCTTGTATTTGCTACCCTTTTAGTAGAGGCGCTTACTTTAATTCCTCTTATCCACTTAGGTGGTGGTCTTGTACTTGTATGGATTGCCATTCAATTATTAAAAGGTGGAGATGAAGATGCACATATCGAAGCTAAGAATTCATTAATGGGTGCCATTTGGACGATTATTGTAGCTGACGCTATGATGAGTATTGATAATGTTATTGGTGTAGTAGGGGCCGCTAGAGGTCATTTAGAGCTTGTTATTGCAGGTATGTTAATTACTGTTCCAATTATCGTATTTTGCTCTACATTATTTGCTCGTATTATTAATAAATTCCCTGCTATTCTTTGGGCTGGTGGTGCACTCCTTGGCTGGGTTGCAGGCGAAATGATTGTGGAAGATCCACTTCTTATGCCATATATTCAAGGTGAAGAATTACTCGTTAAATTCGGCACTGTATTCTTCGTTCTTATTGTGACAGGTATGATTAAAATTTGGAAGAAAAGAGACGCGTAATGAACGGTACTAATCGTACATCTCGTAAAAAACAATCTAAACAACATAGAAGAAGTAATCGCTCTAATTCACAGCAAGCTACAAACGGCCAATTATCTAAAAAACAACAGGCTATTTTAAATGCGCCTGTTAAGTTTGGTGATGAAGTATTGGTAACTATTCATGGCATCGGTAGCAGCGGTGAAGGGGTAGGTCGTGTAGATGACTTTACTGTCTTTGTGCCTTTTGCCTTACCTGGAGAAACTGTGAAAGTAGCTATTGATATGGTTAAAAAAACCTATGCTACAGGGCGCCTCTTAGAAATTGTTACGATGGCTCCCAATCGTATCGATGCAAGTTGTGATCTTTATGGATTCTGTGGAGGCTGCCAACTACAACACATTACCTATGAAGGACAGCTTTCACTAAAAACACAAAAGGTGAAGGACGTTATCGAACGCATTGGTCATCAAAATCCAGACCTTGTTAAGCCTACATTAGGACCCAAAGAACCATGGGCATATCGCAATAAAATGCAAATGCCTGTAGGCGGTAGTAAAGGCGATATTCAAATGGGATTCTATGCGATGGGATCTCATGATATCGTGCAAGGTACAAACTGTCCTATTCAAGATGAAGGCAATAATATTATTGCTCAAGCATGTTATCAAATCGCTAAAGAATTTGATATTGAACCTTATGATGAACAGACAGGCAAAGGTATATTGCGCCATGTAATCGGTCGCATTGGGCAATCTGGATGGATGATTATCCTTGTAACGGCAACAGAACAATTACCGCATAAAGAGAAGTGGGTAGAAAAATTAACAGAACGAATTCCTCAAGTAGAAACTATTGTTCATAACGTAAATGGTAAGCGTACTAATGTTATCTTAGGCCCTAAAAATAATATTCTCTATGGGGATGGGACGATTACAGACCATATTAAGGACTTACAGTTTACATTGTCCCCACATTCATTCTTCCAAGTTAATCCAGAACAAACTACAGTACTTTACGACCAAGCTCTTGAGTATGCGGACCTTAAAGGTGATGAAACCGTTATCGATGCGTACTGTGGTACAGGTACTATTTCATTGTTCTTGGCCCATAAGGCAAAACATGTAATAGGTATTGAAATCGTAGAACCAGCTATTATTAACGCTCGTGAAAATGCCCAACGCAATGGCTATGATAATACAGAATTCATCGTCGCTGATGCGGCTGTAGAAATGCCAAAACTCTACAAAGCTGGCGTACGACCAGACGTGATTGTATTCGATCCAATTCGAGCAGGCTGTAAAGAAGAAGTACTAACCTCTGCAGCAGGCATGGAACCAAAACGCATTGTCTACGTATCCTGTAACCCAGCCACCATGGCTCGAGACATTGAAATCCTTACACACTACGGCTATGAACTCAAAGAAGTTCAACCGGTGGACATGTTCCCAATGACTGCGCATGTTGAGGCAGTGGCTTTGCTTACTAGGAACGAAGTGACGCAGTAAGCATTAGCACTGGGCAAGGATGTCCAAGAATTCGAGCGAAGTAAAGAATGATTGGAAACAGCCTACGGCTGAGGCAGTGGCTTTGCCTATTAAAAATTAATTATATAGTTATAATGAGTATTATTTTTTAGTTCCAGTATTTATAATTTATATATTTTTTTGAGAGGGAAATATGTTAAGTACATTCAAGCAACTAAAAGAAGATATGGAAAGACATGAGTGGACAATTACTAGTTTTCTTTTTACTTATAAATCAATGGAAAGACATGAGTGGACAATTACTAGTTTTCTTTTTACTTATAAATCAATAAAATATGTTGTATTAGTTAGAAGATTTATAGATACTGTAAAAAAACGAGATCCTTATGCACTTGTAAAATTAGACTTTTTTAAAGCCAATGATTTAAGTTGTACGCTTAGTGCTGAGGCAAATAGTAAAAAGATACTTATTGATGCTAGGACTCTAAGAGAGTATTTTGGTATTGAATATAGCGAAAATCTTGGAGATATTCTTGTACAGTTCTCTAAACATTTTGGAGCGTATATTCCCGATTCAGTTCCTCTTCAGTTTTCAAAATTAGAAATAGGTTTAATGATTAAATCATTAAGTAAAAGTGATTCAGAAGATCCAAATAAAGTTTATTGCTACAAAGTTAGAAGAAATCCTAAAGGACAAATGAGAAGTTTCTTTAATGCAGATAAAACAAAACTTTTGAGAGAGCCTTTATTTAATTATTTTAAAGATGATAAAACTATAAGTTTTGCTATTCAGCAGATCAAAATGATGAGAATGATGATGCTAAAATCTTATATAACTTTTCTAATAAATAATTTTTA
>NZ_QSDY01000010.1 GCF_003463825.1 Veillonella sp. AM51-8BH | reverse complement strand
TAACAGCTTGTTTTCTATCACAATCAGAAAAAATGAGACCTTTCTCTTCTCCATATTTTATAACTATATCCTGAAAATCTTTTTCTAAATTAATCATAGTCACCTCATTTGATTACAAATAAATTGTACTAATAATAAACCAAACTACTAAAATAACTACTAAAATCCATATCAAAAACGGATAGCTCATTACGAGCTATCCGCTTATTTCTTTGGTGATCCAGGAGGGATTCGAACCCCCGACCCACGGCTTAGAAGGCCGTTGCTCTATCCAACTGAGCTACTGAACCATGTGGATTACCTATATATGCAATTATCTATTATAGTATAAATTATGTACTATATATCGTCAACTATGCTCTATTTTATTTTAGTTTACCCTAAAAAAGGCAAAAAAAAATGGAGCGGGTGAAGGGAATCGAACCCTCGCAACCAGCTTGGAAGGCTGGGGCTCTACCATTGAGCTACACCCGCAAATAAAAAAATGGTCGGAGCAGCAGGATTCGAACCTGCGACCCCCTGGTCCCAAGCCAGGTGCGCTACCAAACTGCGCTATGCCCCGTCATTAATTACTTGCTAATTATAGCAAACCTGGTAGTTGATGTCAACCACTACTCTTGCTGAGTTTTTACTCTGTTGAGTATCGCTCTGCAACGAAAATTATTATATCATTGATACAAATTAGTGACAAGTACTTTTTTACAACTTCATTAATTTTTTAAATTTTATTAGTTCATATTCAAAAACATGCACCCCTTTCGAGGTGCATGTTATATTGTTCTATAGTTCTATTGTGGTTGTGCTAATGCTTCTAAGGCAAATAGATTAACCTTCGTAGCTACCGTCTTCTACTACTTGTGGATTTCTTGCAATACCTTGTTTTACAGCAACTTCAGCAACTGCTTTAGCAACAGCTGGAGCTACACGAGGATCGAATACGGATGGCATTACGTTTTCTTCGTTCAATTCACTGTCCGGAATCAAGTTAGCCAATGCGTCAGCAGCAGCCAATTTCATTTCATCAGTAATTTTAGATGCACGAACATCGATAGCGCCGCGGAATACGCCTGGGAATACTGCTACGTTGTTGATTTGGTTAGGAGCGTCAGAACGGCCTGTACCAGCGATACGAATACCAGCTGCTTTCATATCAGCATATGTTGCTTCTGGGTTAGGGTTAGCCATTGCGAATACGATTGCATCGTCAGCCAAGTTTTCCAAAATTTCTTTTGTGAAAGCACCTGCTGCGGATACGCCAAGAAGAATATCAGCACCTTTAGCATTTTCAGCCAAGTTACCATGTTTTTCTTCAAGTTTAAGCAAATCGATCAATTCAGATTGCAAGGAGTCAAGACGTTTGTAATCTTTGTGCAATACACCAGAAGATACTAACAATGTAATATCACGAGCGCCTGCAAGGTATAACAAACGTGCAATATTTGCACCAGCAGCACCAGCACCGTTTACAACGATTTTAGCAGTAGCTAAATCTTTTTTAACTAAACGAAGAGCGCCTTTTACACCAGCCAAACATGCGATTGCAGTACCGTGTTGGTCATCATGGAATACAGGGATTTCCAATTCTTCTTTCAAACGGTTTTCGATTTCATAGCATTTAGGAGAAGAAATATCTTCCAAGTTAATGCCAGCAAAGTTTTTTTGCAATAATTTTACAGTGTTGATCAATGTATCAGCATCTTTTGTATCTACAACCAATGGAATGCAGTCTACATCGCCGAATTTTTTGAACAATAAGGATTTACCTTCCATTACAGGCAATGCTGCTGCAGCACCAATATCACCAAGGCCAAGTACACGAGTACCGTCAGATACAACGGCAACCATGTTGGAACGGCAAGTTAATTCGAAGGATTCTGCTTCATTATCTTTAATACGCAAGCATGGTTCTGCTACACCTGGTGTGTAAGCTACAGATAAATCATGAGCGTCTTTTAATTCATATTTTGTTCCTACAGTAAGGAAACCTTTTAATTCACGTTTTTTTTGTACAGCTAATTCACGTACGTCCATAATAATTCTCCTTTGTGGATAAACTCGGACTCTTTTGAGTCGGTAATTAATACCTTTAACTAATTGTATTATACAAAATGATATATAACAATTCAAGTTTTTTCGATATAGTTTTCCGAATATTTTAGAATTAAATTCAATTAATCTATTTTAGTAATAAAAATGATAATTAAAATAAAAAATAGATAAGCCATATACGACTTATCTACTTTAGTACTATATACGTATTATCCGATAGGACACATAGCGTACAGAATATATATTTTATTTATGCTTTTACAGATGGCAAATTACGGCCATAGAAAATTTCCATCATTTCTTGTTTTAATTGATGTTTAATTTGCTTGATTTCTCGTTCGCTCAATTCCGCTTCAGTAATACCAAATAGGTAGTTATCTAGATCAAATTCTTTTAACATCATTTTTGTATGGAAAATATTTTCTTGATATACGTTCACATCAATCATATTGTACATGTTGCGAGTTTTTGCATTGATGTAGTTTTGGATGGAATTAATGCGATGATCAATATAGATTTTCTTACCAGATACGTCGCGTGTAAAGCCACGTACATGGTAGTCCAATGTAAGAATATCGGAATCAAAGCTTTGAATTAAATAGTTAAGTGCTTTAAGTGGAGAAATCTGACCACATGTGGACACTTCAATATCTGCACGGAATGTACTAATCCCTTTGTGCGGATGGCTTTCAGGGTAAGTATGTACAGTAAGGTGAGATTTATCAAGATGCATGACTACATCTTCTTTTTCAATTTCCTCTTCAGAAATCAAAATCGTAACAGACGCACCTTGAGGGTCGTAGTCTTGTTTCGCTACGTTAAGGATGTTAGCACCAATAATATGGCTAACCTCTGTTAAGATAGCTGTTAAACGATCCGCATTGTATACTTCATCAATGTACTGAATGTATTGTTTTTTCTCTTCTTCTGTACGAGTATAACAAATATCATAAATATTAAAACTCAATGTCTTTGTGAGATTATTAAAACCATATAATTTCATTTTAGGCTTTGCTTTAACTGGTGTATCCATGATATGTCATAACCCTTTCCATGCATAGACTTACTATTTTTTTGAAAGCTTTTCGAACCATTGAGGTTCAAAGCTTTCACCATATAACTAAACAATATCTTGTTTATACACAAACTCTACATCAAACTGTCCATTATCGTAGGTAACGATAGCAAATGTACCGCCTGAGCGGTCACGAGCCAACGATATACTGCCGGGATTCACAAATACCGCATCACGAACTCGAACCTCACCATGATGATGACTATGACCGGACACGATGAGTCGCGCCCCCATATCAGTGCCTAACTCAATCAGTTTTTGTATTCGATTATAATATGATACCTCATGACCATGAGTCACGTAAATATAGGTATCCTCTAGAGGAATCAACTGTTCTCGCGGTTCAAGAGGCTGTACAAGGTCATTATTACCGCGCACTGCATACACAGGAATATCAGTATGTTCCTGCATATAGCGTGCATCATCACCATAATCACCAGCATGAAGCCACATATCAATTTCTTGGTCTGCTGTAGCCTCCAAGACAAGATCTATATCATCTAGATACCCATGGGTATCACTTAAATACCAATTCGTTTCATTTTATAAGTTCTCTAATACTATTATATTACATATTTATATGAACTATACCATATAGTTCGAAAATATTAAAGCTTGTTAATTAATTTGCGTAAAGCACGGCCACGATGGCTGATGGTTTCCTTTTCTTCAATGCTAAGTTCTGCCATTGTCTTTTCAAATTCAGGCACATAGAAGTATGGATCATAACCAAAACCATTGTCCCCTTTTGGCTCATCTTGAACAAGTCCATCACAATAGCCTTCAGCCGTCACTTCACGGCCATCAGGATATACGAGAGCTAAGGCGCATACATAATGACCTGTGCGGTCGCTTTTACCTTGCAATTCGCGAATTAATTTTTCATTATTAGCTTGATCATCACCATGATGACCTGCATAACGCGCAGAATATACGCCTGGAGCACCATTGAGAGCATCTACGGTGATGCCAGAGTCGTCCGCAAGGCATGGACGATTGGTAGCCTTCGCGTAGTAGCGAGCCTTTAAAAGGGCGTTCTCCATAAAGGTTGTACCTGTTTCCTCTGGTTCCTCAACGGTAATGACCTCTTTTACAGGTACACAGTCGATAGATAAATGGGAAAAAGCCTCGGAAAATTCACGAATTTTTCCTTTATTGCCTGTAGCTAATACGATTTGTTCCATCTTACACCTCCGGAGTTGTAGGATATACTTTACCTACTTTATCTGCTGTCGTGCCAAGTGCTTCACGTTGTTTAGCCATGAGCTCATCGGTAGCAGCCTCTGCTAAGTCAAGTAATGCATTAAGCTCATCACGGTTAAAGGTACCATGTTCACCTGTACCTTGTACCTCAACCATATTGCCAGAGCCTGTGCGTACCACATTCATATCTACGATAGCCGCACTATCCTCTTCGTAGCAAAGATCTGTAATAGGGCCGTCTGGGCCAATGCCTACGGAAATAGCTACGCAGAAGTCAGTAATCGGAAATTTGCCAGCTCCACCAAAGGTGAAGTCCACCGCATCAACGAGGGCTACAAAGGCACCTGTAATAGATGCTGTACGCGTGCCACCATCGGCTTGGATTACATCGCAGTCGATTGTAATAGAACGTTCGCCTAATGCTTCAAGGTCCACAACAGCGCGTAATGCACGACCGATAAGGCGTTGAATTTCTACAGTACGGCCCGTTTGTTTACCCTTTGCAGCCTCACGGCTTACGCGAGTTTGCGTAGAGCGTGGCAACAAGGAGTATTCCGCAGTTACCCAGCCTTGTCCAGAACCTTTGAGCCAACGCGGCACAGAATCCTCAACAGTAGCCGTACAGATAACCTTAGTCTTGCCGCACTCAATGAGTACAGAACCTTCTGCATACTCTGTAAAATTCCGTGTTATTTTAATAGGTCGCAATTGACCTGCTGTTCTATTATCGCTGCGCATAGGAACCTCACCATTCTAAAACTAAACATTAGAACGCCCCTTACACAAAGGGGCGTTATCTTTTCTTATTATATCACAATTTAACTATTTTTTATCACTACGAATCAGATTATAGTTACCAATTCTAACACAGTATGGTTCATTACCAGTAGTCACAACTTTGAGAATCTACCACTATACCTCGTATTGTCCTTCGTCAAGTGGGTCCACTACAACATAGCGATTAGCACCACCTTCTGCTTTAGCCCGTTTGGCCTCTGTAATGGCATCTTGACGAGTTCCCTCATCGGCTTGCCAAGGAATGAACATGGCATAAACACTTTGTGGCCCATAGGGTCCATATTGACCATGTGAAAGTACGCTATGCCATCCAACTTTATTTTCGTACATACGCACCTTTTCAAGGCGTTCCTCTTGTACACCTGTTTCATCATAGTACACATTGTAGCGGTTCGACCATATATCGCTCACACCGGCGCGTTCCTCTTCGGCCATCTTATGACGATTAGCCCATTGCACCTTCCACTTAGCGATAAGGTCATCAATATAAGCGGTTACATTTTGGCTTTGCTTATATTTAACAGGGTCAAAGGCAGGTTCGACGACCTTGCTGTAATCAAGGCCTGCCATAGATAAAATGATACCAGTATTTACATATGGCAATGCTTCTTGTACAGAGTAACCACCTTCTAAGACAGCTATATCTGCTTGCAATAAATCTACAAGCTCAGCATAGCCCTTTGCAGTTACCTGCATATTAGCCAATGGATCGCTAAAGTGATTATCTTGCCCTGCAGAATTAATAACTATGTCTGGATTGAATTCTTCTATGATTGGCAATACTAACTCACGCATAACCTTCATCAAGCCTTCGTCACCAGTGCCGGGTGGCAATGGGATATCTATATTTCCACCAATAGCCTGTGGACCACCGAATTCATCCATAAAGCCTGTGCCAGGATATAAGGTCCGTCCATCTTGGTGAAAACTAATGTATAGTGTATCTGGATCATGGTAGAACACATCTTGAGAGCCATCACCATGATGTACGTCTGTATCCACCACAGCAACCCGTTTAATACCATAGGTTTGACGCATATGTTGAATCATGACAGCTTCAATGTTAATGGTACAGAAACCACGTATACCATGAACCATGGCCATTGCATGATGCCCTGGCGGTCTTACTAATGCAAAAGCGCGATCTACTTCACCACGCATAACCGCATCAGCAGCAGCAATAGCACCACCTGCAGATACACGGTGTGCTTCCGTTACCCAGGACTCTAAGTCAGGAGCGCCCACATGAACGCGCTCTATGGTATCCCAATCGGCCACGATAGGATTATATTCCACAATATTAGGTATATCTAATAAGCCTTCCTCAACGATTTGATCACGAGTATACAGCAATCGCTCTTGTCGTTCTGGATGGGTTTCAGAAATCTTCCAGTCAAAAGCAGGGAAAAATACAAGCCCTAAACTATGATTTGATGTATTTATGTCAGTATTTAACTTATTATGTACATTTTTATGAGTACTAATAAGTCCATGACGCTCACGATAGGATAAGCCTTTATTCCACATACTGTTTCACCCCCGATGCTAATTGTACTTTTACAGTGATTAATCGTTCCATCGATTGCCAGCCCTCAACAACAGGGAAATCTTCTATACTAATGACCTCTATATCTTGGTCCTTACCAAGACCTAAACGCAATGCTTCTTCACTGAGGGCCTCTTTAGCTCGTTCCACCACTTGTTCTACTCGCTTCAACGTACAGGTTTGTTGTTTAATCCCTAGTTCAGGAATAACGAGTAAGCGTCGTTTTGTATCAACATGAACAGTGAGTTCGATGGTCGATAGTGCTAATGCTGCTCCGATAGCATTCGCCACCGCCGCATTTTCTGGTATGGTAATCGGTAAATCCATATATTTACCTATGCTAGGTCCAAGGCTTGGCGCTGTTCCACCTACTACCACGATTTGAGCAGGTACAAATACATCGGGGTTCACAATATCCGCTACTACATAGATAGGTCGTTTATTTTCTGCCCTTACCACTTCATCGATTCCACGTTGAATTGTTTGCAACGCCTTATTTACGATTGAATGAGCAACGTCAGAAGCAGTTACAGAACCTGCTAATTGTTGTTGAGTCTGAACTGCATCTCCTTTTTCACTAGCAGTTAGTCTACTAGCCAACACCTCCATAGCTCGTTCAGCTAATTCAACCTCACCGTAGCTCGCATACCCTAGTACGATGAGAGCATCCCCTAATGTAGGTTCTACACCTCCTAATGCTACCGATGGGCCCACCCGGTCAGGTCCGACAGTAATTTCACCATCTACAACGCGAACCACAGATTCACCGCCAATACCAACAGAGGTAACGGCAAAGGAGCGTACCGCACTTGGGTATTCACGAATAGATACACCACTTTTAGTCATCAACGGTCTGCCTTGTTTCCACAAAGAAATATCTGTAGTGGTACCGCCAATATCTAAAGCAACTGTATGTTCATTCCCAATAGCTCCAAGAGCAGATAAGCCCAATACGGTTGCCGCAGGTCCTGTAAAAGCGGTCTCTACTGGTCTACTCACCATATGTTCCATAGGTAAAGAACCTCCATCGGCCTTTAATATATGAAGTGGAGCCTTAATGTTTCGCACGCTTAACGCATCTTCTACATTCTTCTTAAATACTGTAAATACCGGTGTTACAGCACTATTAAAATACGCACTAATAGTACGACGTGGAAAATTCAAAGAGCCGCTTAATAAGCTGCCATTAGAGATAGTATTATATCTATCTTTCAATGCTTCTGTTATAGATAATTCTTCTTGAGGATTCCGTACCCCAAATTTAGCAGATACAGCAGCCAAATCTGTGCCACTGCGAGATTGTACCATTTCGGCTATATGTCGAACTGCATTTGTAGGTGTACGTTCCACCACAATACCTCTATGATCAGTATAACCTTGAAGATAGATAGGATTTACAGGGAATATATCGTCCACATTTCGGCCAGGTCCCGTTACTACAAACAGGTCTACCACTTGTTCTTTCTCTTCCACGATGGTATTTGTTACAACAGTAGTAGACAGCGTAACTTGATCAATATTTAAAGTAGCACAATGTTGGAGAATTGCATCAAGGGCCTCGCCTATGCCTTGCATTAAATTATCTTTGGTAGTCCGTCTTTTAGCAGATGCTACTACACGATGGCCATCGATGATGACCGCATCTGTAAAAGTACCACCTACGTCTAAACCTAGTAACATACGACCTCCTAATTAGTATAAAAAAAGCTGTACCCATCTCTATGTGATGAGTACAGCCTTCTGTTATTTACCAGATACAGATGCGTAATTTTTAATGATAACAATCGGAGTCATTTGGCTATCATTACCAAATGGATTGTCAATCAACAATTGTGCAATTTTATTACCGTCAATGCCACGGCTTGTACCTAACACAGCGGAACGTTTCAGTCATTAACGTCAGCTACAACAGCGCCATAACAGCCTGTGCGAGATACGATTTTCTCAGCTACTTTATCTGGATCCTTTGGACCAAATACGATGTGCTTGTCAAATGGAGGCATTGTACCAGTTACATCATCTGTTAAAGATGCTGCACGAGCAATTGCATAGAATACACCTGGTTTGCGGAAAATCTTAGCAATAGCGCCTAAAATGAAGGCACCCAATACTTTCCATTTACCATCTAGATTCATAGCGGATTGCATGCCATAAATGGACGCCATAGATCCATCTGGATGGATAAAACGATTGATTAAACGCGCTTGCCAACAAACATTTAACTCTTCAGGACGTGTAAAACGACCTTGTGTAATAGCTACTACAGATTCAGCTACACATACGATATCTTCAGGTCCAATATTATGACCGCCAAATTCAACGATAGCATCCACGATGTCATCATTATCTGTAAGAATACGTGTTGGCACACATACTAACTCTAATTCTGCCATTGTTATGCCTCCTTATTGAACCAATGCTGCTTGAACTTCTTCAGCAGTCAAACGAATACGTTGTTTATCGATATGATAATCTGTACGACCTACGATTTGGTAGTAAATATCGATGTCCATATAAGGGAAGCCCTTAATATCTTCACGAATATTGCCATTTTTACCTGTTAAGGTAACGAATACACGAATAGTACCGCCTTTACGAGGTTTGATAATAACAGCTTCAAAATAGCCATCATGACGAGGACGATTAATGTCCATAGCCCATGCATCTACTTTCACAGCATCAAAATGTTCCTCTGGCAACAATGGACGTGGGAATAAGTCCATAATTGTACCAAGTTGACGTCCTTTGTTCACAAATGGAATATCACAGAACAAGGTAATAGATTCAAAATTACGATCAGATACTTGGAAGTTTGTCGCACGTTTTGGCAATAAAATAACCTTTTCATTACCTTGTTTCAATACGAACAAACGGAATAATAAATACAAAGCTGCAATAGCTACAATAATAGCTATTACTACACTTAGGATGTTATAAAACCACATAGGGCATCTCCTTTATAATGTAATATGTTCAATGCTGCGACGACTTGTATCAAGGAAAGAGGCGCTCAGCGTATCACCAAGCTCAATGTCCTTTGTAAAATACAATGATACAGAACCCGCCGTTTTTTGAGGGTTAAACAAATCTTTACCCTCTAATCTGCGGCGAACTAATTCACTCGTTTCAAAGGCAGGGTCGATGAATTGAATGCGCCCTGACGTCAGTTCCTCTAGCAAAGGTTGTACAAATGGGAAATGAGTACAGCCCAAAACTACAACCTCAATTTCTCGGGACAATAAAGGTTCTAGATATTCAGTACATACATCGCGTACAAAATAGTCATCTAAATGACCTTGCTCAATGAGGCCTGCCAATTCAGGACATGGTTGCTCCCATACGAGCACTTCATGATCAACTTCAAGGGCTACATGTTTATGAATATGACTATTCACAGTTGCTGCCGTCGCCATGATACCAATTGTCTTGCTTTTGCTTTGACTAATCGCTGTTTTTACGCCTTGTGATACTCCAATAACGGGTACAGACACGCGTTCACGTACCGCATCAAGGGCTACAACAGTAAACGTATTGCAAGCAATAACCATCAATTTTACAGGCTGTTTTTCAAGAGCCTCTGCAATATGACAAGCCAAACAAGTAATTTCATCATCACTACGATTCCCCACAGGGTTATTCGCATTATCACCAATATAGATGAAGTCTTCGTTAGGGAATTGTTCTTGTAAGACCTTTAAAACAGATAGCCCGCCTACACCGGAGTCAAACACGCCGATAGGCAATTGTTGTACATTACTCATTAGGCATCTCCTCAACAGCTGCTAACATAGGCTGATAAAAAGTATCGTCTAATCGCACAATTTTACCTGTTGATTTCGACATAAATGCATTCTTAGTCTCCCCCGTAGCTAGGAGCGCACCATCACTGGCACGGCGCATACGATAACGGAATATCATTTGAGCACGTGTCATCTTAACCAAATATGTTTCGATGTGAAGTTCATCATCAAAATTTGCTGGTTCTTTATAATTGCAGGATACATTCATGATAGGAAATACAATATCCTCATTCATCATATCCCACAGGGTTACACCGATGTGACGAAGGAATTCAATGCGTGCCATTTCAAACCATCTAAAATGATTACTATGGTGCGCAATACCCATCATATCGGTTTCGTAAAAGCGTACATTTACTGAAGCATATGCATATATTTATCCTTCTTTTTTCATAGAATACAACCTTCATTGTATATCTATTACTTTAGCGTGTCAAATAAATAAAGGCAGTTCAATCGCAACGGATCAAACTGCCTTAATGGTTAAAAGCTAGTTACTGCCACCAAATGGGAAGTATTTTTTTGCCTCTTCTTGATGACGAGTTTTAATGTAACGATTGGCAACCTTAAAGGCAAGGCCAAGCACGGCTACATCATCTATCCAACCTAATACAGGAATTGTATCCGGCACAATATCAATAGGTAATACGAGATACCCTAAGGCACCAGCAATGACTGCTTTTACATATTTTGGAGTGTCCTTGTCACGCATACAAAGGAACAAGGTCACTGCTCGTTGTACAAAGGCAAGCTTCTTACCATATCGTCCTAAAAAAGCGGCGAATTTAGATTCGTTAAAATACTTACCATATGTAATAATTTTTAATGGATTCATCTTCATAATCCTTTAGCGCCTATTTGCGCAAACCACCAATTTTATCTTTTGCTGTATTAACAGTGTTTGTAGCAACATCTTTTGCTGTTTCAACAGCATCATTAGCTTTAGTTTTTGCAGTTTCTACTGCAGCTTGTGCAGAAGCTTTAGCTACTTCTACGCCACCTTTAGCTAATTCTTTAGCTACATCAATATTTTCTTTAGCAACATCAATTTTCTCTTTTGCCGCATCGGTTACTTTCGCCACAACTTCTGCTGCATTGTCATGGATTTGATATTTTGTTTCTGTATTCCATTTATCGATAGCAGGTGTTACTTTTTCTTCGTAAACTTGTTTCAAAGTTTCTTTAGCAAGACCTGTTTCATTAGCAATACCAGCCCAAACGTCGCGTTGACCTTGTGTGAAAGGAATGCTAGCGCTTGCATCACGGATGATGTCACCTGCTATAGCTTTACCGCTTTCAAGGAATTCAGCAACCATTGGTTATAACGTTCGATATCAGAAGGCATACCATCTTGGATCCAAATGTGAGCAATTTTACCGATAGCATATGTTAAACCAACTGCTACAGGAACGCGAACTGCTTTTAGAGGAACAAGAAGAGAAATAGCCGCTGTACCTACAGCTGTGCTAAGACCACCAACTAGACCCACTACGGCACCAGATTGCAATTCTACTTCATAAAGATGTGCAATGCGAGTTACCATATACGTTGCATTGGCGCACAAAGCAACACTGCTGAATTTAGGGGATAATGCCAATGCCGCTGCACGACCTGCACCCCAGAAAATAAATTGTTCAACTTGATAGTCACGATCTTGAGAACCATCCATAAGTGGCTCAAGTGTTACGCCATTATATTCTGCCATAAGTATTCTCCTTTGTTGTGAACCAACTATAGGTCATATTATTAGTATTATTATACCATTCTATTGATATAAGGGGAATAAATTTTTATAATTCTCCTAAGATTTAAAAAGTGAAATATTATCTAAGATTTTCTATATTACCAACTAGTGAGACCACCATCGATAGTCCATGCTGCTCCCGTTACAAAGGAAGCTTTATTGCTCAATAAAAATACAATAACCTCTCCAATTTCATGAGGTTGACCAATGCGTCCCAATGGATAATGTTGGCCCATTTCAGCCTTGGCAGCCTCTGCATCTTGCTGAGCATTTGCAATTTGTTTATCGACTAAAGAGGTATCCACATCACCGGGACAAACACAGTTAACGCGCACATTATGTGGTGCCATTTCAAGAGATAGTGATTTCGTAAAACTCACTACCGCACCTTTTGAAGCACCGTATACAGAGCAAGCCACATTACCTTGTAAGCCTGCATCACTAGCTACCGTTACGATACTGCCCTTTGTAGCACGCAAATAGGGCAATGCCGCTTGGCACAAGAAAACCGTACCTTTCACATTGGTGCCAAACATTTCATCAAAGGCTGCTTCTGTTACATCTGCTAGAAGCTCTTCTTCATAATAGCCTGCTGCTGTTACGAGAGCAGAAACACCGCCGAATAATTTAACGGTTTCTTTTACAATACGCTGACAATCTTCAATCTTCGATACATCCCCTTGGATGTACTGCACCTTTGAAGAATAGCGGCGCAATTTCATCTTAGCCGTTTGTCCTGATTTTTCATCACGACCGTTAATGACAACACACCAGCCTTCTTTAAGAAGCAATTTTGCCGTAGCAAATCCGATGCCCGATGTGCCACCACTAATCAATGCCACTTGTACATCACTTTTATGAGGCATACCTTGCCCTCCTATAATGTGGAAACATAGTCATAGACTAATTTCAACAACATAACTGTCGTTACCGACAAGAATACAACACGTACCAACGACGATCCTTTAGCAATAGCTAAATGAGATCCTAGGTAAGCACCTATAATTTGTCCAACACCTGTAGCTAGACCGTACTTAATATTGACGTGACCTAGATACAAAAAAACAATTAATGATGCTAAATTACTGGTAAAATTCAATATTTTTGCATTTGCAGATGCATGTAAAAAATCAAAGCCAGTAAAAATAAAGCCCATAATCAAAAATGTACCTGTACCAGGGCCAATAAAACCATCATAAACACCAATGCCAAGAGCAAAAGCCATGCAAATATACAACGCTTTTCCTGCTACTGCTGAGGTACGGTTTATTTCGCCCCAATCCTTTTTAAATACCACAAAAAGTGTGACACAAACGAGTAGGACGATAATAATAGGCTTTACATATAAGGGTGGCAATGATACAACTGCTAAGGTACCAAGCATGGATCCTATAAATGTAAAAGGTAGTAATTTACGAACTAGAGAAAAATCAACCATATGATTTCTTAAAAATGTAATTGACGCACTGCCAGCTCCGAATATGCTAGACAGCTTATTACTACCTAAGGCCATACTCGGCGGAAGGTTGGTTAATAGCATAGCAGGAACAGAGATTAAGCCCCCACCACCCACAATGGAGTCTACAAAGCCGGCAAAAGCACCTGCTACAGCGAGCAAAACGAGAATTAGGATATCAAATGGTAAACCTGTTACCTCAATGAGCCACTCCATATAAACCTCCTATAGATAGCACATCAACGGTCGCCAAAAGGCCACCGTTGTCATGCTAGTTTATTTTATTTTGCACCTAGACGATCTAAAGCTAATGTGTATCCATCAGCACCATAGACTAGGCATCGTTTTACACGGCTAATCGTTGCCGTACTTGCGCCTGTTTCTTCTACGATTTTTTCATAGCTATCCCCTGCTCGTAACATTTTTGCTACTTGTAAGCGTTGAGATAAAGCTTTTAACTCATTAATCGTACAGATATCCTCAAAGAATGCATAGCATTCCTCTGTATTTTCAAGAGTTAAAATAGCGGTGAACAACTCATCATTTTGAGAACATCTCAATTTTTCATTGATACTCATAGGAGCCTCCTATTTCTTATTCATCGCTTTAGACCAAGCATCGCCAATCATTTGGACTAATTGTACCAAAATAATCAAGATGATAATGGTAGCAATCATAACATCAGCTTGGAAACGTTGGTAACCATAGCGGATAGCAATATCACCAAGGCCACCGCCGCCGATTGCACCTGCCATTGCAGAGTAACTGATGAGGTTAACGATAAGAACCGTTACATTGTCGATAATCGTAGGCAATGCTTCAGGTAATAAAACTTTCCAAATAATTTGGAGTGGGCTTGCACCCATAGATTGAGCCGCCTCAATAACACCAAAGTTAATATCTTTAATAGATGTTTCTACAAGGCGCGCTAAGAATGGTATTGCTGCAATTGTTAAAGGTACACAAGCTGCAGTTGTACCAATAGATGTGCCAGCCACCATACGAGTGAATGGAATGATAGCAACCATCAAGATGATGAATGGGATAGAACGTGTTGCATTGACAACAGCACCTAACACTTTGTTAAGTGCTACATTTTCTAAAATATGACCCTTAGATGTTACTACCAAAACAACACCGAGAGGAATACCAAGTAACATAGCCATGACCGTAGAGATAATAGTCATTTGCAATGTATCAAGGGTACCAGTTATGAGAAGATTAATTATTTGCTCTGACATAACCGATCACCTCGCTTTCAATTGGTAATGTTTTGATGTAGTCTAAGCCCTCTTGCGCATTTTCAGGGTCACCATTCAAGATAACGATAAGACGACCAACGCATGTATTTTGGATATAGTCGATGCCACCAAAGAGGATACTTACATCGAGGTTAAAGCGTCGTACGAGACCTGCCACTACAGGTTCATCCGTAGATTGGCCTGTGAATTTAAGGCGTACTAATGGAGCTGTACCTGCAATCCATTGATCATGCAATTCCAAATGTTCTAACGCTTCTGGAGGTAAGTTATCACTCACAACAGAGCTGATGAATTCTTTTGTAGTATTTTCACGAGGATGTGTAAATACTTCAACAGTGCTACCTTCCTCGAGGATTATACCGCCTTCGATAACCGCTACACGATCACAAATTTCACGGATTACGTGCATTTCATGAGTGATGAGAACGATAGTAAGGCCCATTTTTTCATTGATATCTTTCAACAATTTCAAAATGGATTCTGTTGTTTGCGGATCCAGAGCAGATGTAGCTTCATCACAAAGAAGAACCTTTGGATTAGACGCTAAGGCACGAGCAATACCAACACGTTGTTTTTGACCACCAGACAATTGGGATGGATAGTTGTTCATACGCTCAGTAAGGCCTACGATATCAAGGATTGGCGTAATGCGTTCCTTGATTTCAGATTTGCTCAAGCCTTGTAATTCCAACGGGAATGCCACATTGTCATACACTGTACGAGAGGACAAAAGGTTAAAATGTTGGAAAATCATACCAATATCTTTGCGTGCTTTACGCAAAGCGGATTTGCTAAGTGTTGTTAAATCTGTACCATTAACGATAACAGAGCCAGATGTAGGCGCTTCGAGCATGTTGATGCATCGAATCAAGGTGGATTTACCGGCCCCAGATTGACCGATAATGCCAAAGATTTCACCTTCTTTAACTTCAAGGTTAATATCTTTTAAGGCTTCCACACGAGTAGTGCCTTCATAGACTTTACTAATGTGTTGTAATTGAATCAAAATAATGTCCTTTCTTAAGGTAAAAATTTACCATGTAATGAAAGTAGATTACCTATTAAGGCAAACCTTCTTCCATCAATTTTTCTAGTGCTTCGCGTAGACGAAGTGTAATAGCACCTGGTTTACCACCAGATACTGGATTTCTGTCTAGCTTAGTAATTGGAATGACACCACCAATTGTATCGGTAAAGAATAATTCGTCCGCATCATCAACAAAGGCGCGGTCAAATTCTTTTTCGATGAGAGTAATACCTAGAGATGGTGCAACGCGTGTCACAATCATTTGGCGCGTAATACCTTTTAAGATATGATTATCTGCTGGATGCGTATACAAGATACCATCTTTGATAGCAAATACATTAGATGTTGCACCTTCTGTACAAACGCCATCACGGAACAACATGGCAGTATAAGCAAATTTCTTCTCCGCTTTAGTTTGTGCCAAAATATTCGGAATCAAGTTAGTTGTCTTAACATCTACATGATCCCAACGCTCATCAGGTAATGCAATCGCTTTTACACCTTCACCCAATTTATTAACCTCATCCATATCCAAATTACGGATAGACATGAGCATTTGTGGTTCTAGTTTAGAACGATCGTATGCATGATGGCGTGGCGCTACACCACGAGAGATTTGCAAATAAATATAGCCCTCTTTGATTTCACTTTGCTCGATTAAAATTTCGTGCAATTCTGTTAAATCATCTGGGGTCATTTTTACTGGAATATCCATTTCACGCATAGAGCGATACAAGCGATCTTGATGGTAGGACAATGCGAAGCAACGGCCTTTTACGACACGTACCACTTCGTATACAGAGTCACCAAACAAATAACCACGGTCATCAATACTGATAACTTTGGCACCTGGTTCAACGAACTCGCCATTAAAATATGTTAATTCTTGCATAGGAGCACCTCTTTTTCTATATCGTTACTCTATCAAGTAGTAATCATCATGGACTTATTATATCACAATTACTTTCAAATTTTCACACTTTACTTTGTGAAAGATGTAACTTAGATATACAAAAATCCGCTAGGATGCCATAGTTAAAAACTATATCCTAGCGGATTACTACTAATGTCCCAATATAAATTTACGAATTGGTTTAGGCACATAATTGAGAGCTACCGTAGTCAAATAAGACAGTCCTAGCGCCATAGCATACATGGCAAGTACATTGACCACTGTATAGAGGAGATTATATTTAGCCATCACGCCAGAGATGATCAACAACCAGAATGGATGTGCTAAATAAATACCGTAGGACTTATCCCCTATTTCTGACCAAGTAGATTCCATAGTCGAATTCATTGGTAAGGTTTGGAATAGGAACAGGCTAAATAGTGTTCCCAGTCCAGTATAGAGGACACCCATTGGACTCATTTGATGAACTGTATAAATTGCTTCAAGCACTGTATAATGCCATACGTCCATGACATAGTAGTAGGATCCAAGCATCAACAAAATAGAGCATACCGCACTAATGCCTAATAAGTAACGATAGCGCCACATGTATTCGCATACAGTTTCATAGCGCTCAGCACATATAGCCCCCAACAGGAATATCCACACATAATGGATGACCCAATAGTTAAGTCTCATATCAAAAAGATATTTCAACACAGGGTTATTACTAAGATGTTCTGTTACCCAACGGCCAAGCATGTAAGACGAGACATAATCGATAGCAACTTGGATAATAAATAGTAAGATCATCCAAAATACAGGGCGTTTTAAGATAACTTTCACCATAGCTCGCCATAGCGGCATCATCACGTAGAACCACAAGAGGATAACCATAAAGTATAAATGATACATAGACGTACCAAACAATAGATTTACCGCCAATGGCCCGGGATGTAAATTGCCTAGATTATGTGCCGTCAGCCCCGTATAGAGCAAGTAAAATAAAGACCACGTAATATATGGAAATAGCACCACCTGAATACGGCGGTGCATAAATTCCTTATATGAGAATGGTCCCTCTACAGATGTATGATAAAACAAGCCAAATGCAGAGAGGAAGAAAAATGCCGGCACTCCAAAGCGCGATAGAATTTCTAAGACGCTAATAAGTTCTAAATTTACAAAAGGATTTTGCAATGCATAGGAGCCTACATGAATGCCGATAACACCGAGCATACAGAGGCCACGCATATAAGTAATTTCCGGTAAAAATGCTTTTTTCATAGCCATTCCCTATTCATTATTGACCAGGTACAACGGCAGGTGTCGGCACAATGCGTAGACCTTGAGATGTAGTAGCTGGTTGTTTTACTACTGGAATTACAGATACTGTAGTTACTTCAGTTGCAGTCTTTACTGGTTGGGCTGTCACAGCTTGACCATTAGCCTTAGCTACTGCTTCTGCCTTAGCCTTAGCTTCCGCTTCCGCTTTAGCTTTTGCCTCTGCTTCACGTTTCAAGCGCAATTCTTTTTCAAGAGGCACTACAGGTTTATCATAGATTGTAATATCTGTTTCAAATAGACGGCCCCAAGGGAATGTAGCTTTTACTGTACGAGGGTCAACTTTAAGGTATTTTTCAGCAAAGTCTTGGATGCGTTCGCCTAAATAACTTTCAAGACGTTCATTCAACTCGCCAGAGTAACGTACATTATCTGTGCGAATAGAGTCTTGCATACGGTAAATATCTTTACGGATATTTGCTTGGTACGCCCAGTTATCTAAGTATTGTTGAGTCAACATCTTACGGTGACCTTCTGGGCTCATAGTTTTGAGCAATACGCCTTGAGCAACGGCATAACCTACCGTATTACTTGCTGTATTCCAACCATTATAGGCACCGATTTTGTATAACAAATCGCGCTTATACATGGCAGATACCAATGTATTATCAGCGCCATTGTTATAAGCAATATCAGCAACACTAACGTTTACACCAGAATCAACGGCTTGTTGAATACGATCTACAAAAGCATTTGTAGAATTAGAAATCATCGGGAAGTTCTCGAAACTTTCAGATTCACCAGTACTTGTAGTAAGTGGTGTATTCACGGCTAACAACACAGTTGGTTTGCCTTGTGTCACCATAGTGCCACCTACGGCCTCAACGTGTTGAGCAATCGTTTTATCAATTGTTTGGTCTTCGTAACCTGGCAATGTTTTACCGCCACCACCAAGTGGGTAGATTACGGAGAATGTAGGTTTTTCTGTACTTTCATCTGTACGAGAACGAGCCATCAACAAGAGACCAAGTTGGTCGGCACCAGGAAAGCTACCATATTTCTCAACAGGAATATCCTTAGAGTATTTACTTAAGTAACGACCTTCTAATGCAGATTGAGACAATTGAGATGTATCATCATGACCCAATGCAAAGTAATCGAATACACCGCTACGAGTTTCATCGATTAATTCTTTGTTGATTTTCATATTTTTTTGACGGCGGTCAAACCAGTCTTGTAGATATTCTACAGGAACAGAGGCTTGCAAGCTCATTAGTTTTTGAGTTTCCTCTTGTGTTAAGGACCCAGAATCTAATTTATCTTGTAATGCTGCAATTTGGAAGATAGTAGGACCGTATTCAGCATAGTAAGCTGGCTCAGTACCACCACCACTAGCACGCGGAGAACGCATGACTGTACCAAAGCCATAGATACGCACATTTTTATTACGAGCTTTTAAGGATTCAATACGTTTCAAACGGCTTTCCAATGTTGAAAGTGGAATATTATGTTTACGAGAGTCTACAAGGCCACCATAGATAAGAGTATCTGTACTCAATACCATCACATCAGCACGGCCTGCATTTTGTTCAACCCAAGCCATAATTTGATCTGCTTGACCTTGATATGTCTTACCAGAAATCAAATTTTGAGGTGGCGTCAATATAGTCATACCTGCTTCACGAGCTGTATCTACAGTATATTGTAAGCTTACAGGGCGATCATCTTGAGGTACGTACAATACGGTTTCCGCATCAATTTTAATAGATGTACCAGTAGCGATGGCTGCAGCCATAAGTGCTACTTTCAACCATTTATTCGTCATAAATCAAATCTCCTTCTGTGTAGCGAGTACTCCCGACTCGCAAAATGAACTGTTATATAATACTCTCTTTTTCTGACACTTTTATGAAATGTTCATATGCTCAATAGTATAATTATATCATTTGACTATTATTTCGCAACCGGTCTGGATTTTCCTACCTTAGGCAGACTCCAATTGTACTTGATGGCTAGCAGACGGATAACGAGTACCACTGCGAAAGCACCATATACGGCCATACTGTCCCAACTCGATGTGACCATAAGATAATAAACGATGCCTCCAATAATACTAGGCAAGGCATATACATCCTCTTTCAAAACAGATGGGATACGTTGCGCCAACATATCGCGGATAATACCGCCACCAACAGCAGTAATTGTACCGAGCAACACAATAAAGATAGGCAACTCTGGATAGAGTTTAAAACCTGCAGAAGCACCTGTTACGGTAAATGATGCCAACCCTAACGCATCGGCCAACAAGTAACTAGCTCGACTACGAGGCCCCATCGCATGCTTGCGATATCGGCTGTTATAAATCAAGAACACGATAACAGTTACCACTAAAACAACAGTAACATACACTACATTTCGCAATGAATTCGGTGGAAAATAGCCGAGCAACACGTCCCGTACAATACCACCACCAATAGCAGTAGCCAATGCAAGGACAGTCATCCCAAATATATCCATCTTTCGGGCTACCCCAACGAGTGCACCGGATACAGCAAAGGCAATGGTGCCAATCATATCAAACATATACCAAATAATATCCATAATTCCCCCATACAATCTATTCGCATAACTGCGCACACTGTGATAGACTTTATGTAAGATATTATACATGAAGAGGTATGCCAATGACAAAAGACATTACACCTATCGATATTGAAAATATGGATGAACGCACACGGATGAGTATTTCATGGCTATCGCCATGGAAGAAGCTCGCAAGGCTTATGAACTTGGAGAAATCCCTATTGGTGCCATTCTCGTAAAAGACAATACCATCATTTCACGCCATCATAATCGTCGTGAACTCGATCATGATGCAACGGCCCATGCAGAGGTCCTCGTAATCCGCGAAGCATGCGATGTTCTCAAGCGCTGGCGGTTGACTGGTTGTACCCTGTATGTTACGATAGAGCCGTGTCCGATGTGCGCTGGAGCCATTATTAACAGTCGTATTGATCGTGTTGTATATGGTGCAAGTGATTACAAAGGAGGCGCTGTAGAATCGCTATTCAATGTGCTCTCTCATCCTGGTTTAAATCATGAACCAGAACTAGCATCTGGTGTGCTTGGTGATGAATGCAGCCAAATTATGAAAGACTTCTTTAAGGAGCGCCGTAAAGCACGGAGGAGTACCCAAGAGGCTGAAGGGTCCGCACTCGAAATGCGGTAGGTCGGGCAACCGGCGCGGGGGTTCAAATCCCTCCTCCTCTGCCATTCTTTTAAATGATAATGATAGAGATACAATAGATAAACCTAGATACACATAATACAGATGTTATCTAGGTTTTCTTATATTATTGAGTAAATTTTATGTATCAATCATTCTCTATTATATGGTGGTATTGGCCCCATGACATTTTACAAAATCATATAATCATCTCTTACACCTTGCTATATTAGTAGGGTGTTTTATTTTACACCAATAAAAATACGCCCAATCATCACACACGAAAGGGCGTAAAATGCTTATAAAAAAGAGTTATACATGTTGCATAACTCTTAATACCAATATAATGTTTCTTCTTTAGGAAATGAGTTTAAACTTCCGTATTCCTCCAATTTATTTAAAGCGTGTACTGTATGCCACTCACTACCTTGCAAAGGTTCTTTAACAATAGCCACATTGCTTTTACGATCTAATTCTATTATGCCATACTCAGCACTAGCGTTAGGGTGGAACTCATATATAGCTTTTTCTTCATTTAGTTTTATTAATATAAGAGATAACATTTTACCACTCTTTCCATATCATTTAAGTTCATTATACATAGTATTAGACGTAAACAAAAAGCACATACGTAATTATATGTGCTTAAAAGTCATATTTTTTTTGTATTTCATCAATTTGTTTCTACTCTTCTTCAGTAATTATGTTATCAGGATTTTTAGTTACAGGTAAATCAGCATATTGGCTATCGTCCACCCATAAGATTGGTATATCCTTCTTTTTATTTTTCTTCTTCTTCATATTTATCCTCTTTCCTATCGTTTAAGTTCATTATACATACCCATAAGATTGGTATATCCTTCTTTTTATTTTTCTTCTTCTTCATATTTATCCTCTTTCCTATCGTTTAAGTTCATTATACATAGTAGTAAAACAAGATACAATATTTAGGCCATTTAAGTTCATTATACATAGTAGTAAAACAAGATACAATATTTAGGCCTAGTCATGACTAGGTCTTTTTAGTAATAAAGTAAATATGAGTTCTACCATCTTTATCTACTTTTTCTCTATATTTTAATGATTTATCACTTATCAATAACTTTATGAGTTATAATATACACAAGATATAATTACTGCTATTAAATAGACTCAAGGGGACACTACTATGAAAAAATATTACCCTTATCTCATCACAGTGAGTCACATGATTAATGACTCCTGTCAAAGTGTGTTGCCTGCCCTCTTACCTCTGTTCATTTATACCTATGGACTGAGTTTAGAGCAAGCAGGTTTTCTCATCTTAGCTAATACAGCATTATCATCATTATTACAGCCTTTACTAGGTTATATTTCAGATAAGATCAATCAACCGCGGCTCATTGCCTTCGGCGTTTTATTATCTGCATGTAGTACAGGTATGATGGGCTTTGTTACCTCTTATGAAAGCCTCCTCGTTTGTGCCACATTAGCGGGCGTTGGCTCTTCCATTTTCCATCCTGAAGGCGCGAAGATTATGAATCGTCTCGGTGGTGGCAAGAAAGGTAAGGCCATGGGCACCTTTGCTATCGGCGGCAGCTCAGGCTTCGCCTTTGGTCCACTCTTTGCAGGTGCCATTGCTTATACAGTGGGCCCACATGGATTAGCGGCTTTCACTGTAGTAGGTATTATTATATCTACTATATTGTTCGTACTCATGCCTCGCATTGTAGCTCATGCACGTACTATCGACCAAGCAGTAGCTACTGAAAATCCAACAGTGGCGGCAAAACCGCTGAAGAACTACTGGAAATACTTTGGCATCTTGTTCGTTATCATCTTGAGCCAATCAGTAAACTTCCGCGTTATCAATGCGTTTATTCCGATTTTCTGGACTCGCGAGCTCGGTACAAGCCCTGAACAAGGTAGTTTTGCCTTGACTGTATTCTTTAGTATCGGCATCTTCATGACATATATTGGCGGTCTATTGGGCGATAAATATGGTCCTATCAAGATTATCAGACTATCCCTATTAGTTTGGTTACCTGCTATGTTCCTATTAACAGAGGTGCCAACCTTCTCACCACTCATCATGATGCCTGTAGCCTACTTGCTACTACTCATGATTGGTGCTGCTAAAGCAATTAGCTACAGCCCAGTTATCGTACTAGGCCAAACATATCTAGCCAAAAGTATCGGCTTTGCATCGGGTATCACCCTCGGCGTGAGCCAAACCATCGGTGGCGTCATCGCTCCTGTCGTAGGTAACCTAGCAGATACCTACTCCCTACCTGTTGCTATGATGACACTCGTGCCATTCCTCGTAATGGGCCTTGGGGCATCATTGATACTCAAAGATCCTAAAAAATTACAATAATTACAATAGAGAAAAGCCCCCTTACGGGGGCTTATATTTTTAGCTAAATTAGTGTTTTAGCATTTCATTCAAGATAACTACGTCCGTTTCTTTCATACCTTGAGCCACAGCACCGATACTACGGATAGTATCATCAACGGAATATGCTACAAGGCCGTCACCTTTTTGGTAGTTCTTATTAAGGCGAGCTTGTTTATATCCCATAAAGGCGCCATCAAGGGAGATAGCAATTTTACCTGCACAGGATGGTTTTGCTCCGTCGCAAACGATACCGGATAAGCTGGCAAGACCATTTACCAAGGTATTTTCGATGATATCCTTGCTATCACCTTTCAAGAAGGCAATACCTGCTACACTGACTACTCCAGCAGATACAACACCGCAGTAGGCAGACAATTTACCAATGCCAGATTTAACGTACAGTGTTAACAAGTTGGCAAAGACGAGTGCACGGTACAGTTCATCATCACTTTTACCAACTTCCTCAGCAGTTGTAATGATAGGTACCGATACTGTTAAGCCTTGGTTACCAGAGCCAGAGCAAATTACAACAGGCAATGGACACCCACTCATGCGCGCATCGGATCCAGCTGCTGCACGAGCTTTACATTTCGTTTCTAGAGACGGGTTTTCTTCATCCAACAACAAGAGCTGGCCAATATTGGAGCCATAATCATTAGACAAACCTTCTCGAGAAATAGCTGTATTGTATTCTACTTGCTGTTTGATTTGAGGAATGATGCCAGAAATATCTGCCGTTTTAGCAAATTCGTAAATGCTATCAAAGGTCATTGTATATTTGGTTTTGGCTGCTTTCTGGATTGCATTGATTGTTTCAGACACAATCTCACCATCTACAGCAACATAGGTTACATTCGTATGGTCATTTTCAATGCGAACCACTGCTGTATGTTCATCTGTTTCAGCAGTGATTTCGATATAAAGATTATCTACACCTTCAGCGAGTGAGACCCTACAGAAGTTAGCATCTAGCAATGTGCCAAGCCATTTACGATCTTCATCTGTAGCAGATTCTAATACCTCTAGCTCACGCTCAGGATGACCTACGATAGCACCAAGGGTAGCAGCCGCTTGAAGTCCCTTTCGCCCACCAGAGTTAGGAATTACTACGGATTTTACATTTTTAATAATATTCGCGCTGCATCGTGCGTGAATATGGTTAGGAAACTCATCTAAAACAGAGACTGCCTTCGCAGCCGCATAAGCCAATGCAATCGGCTCAGTGCACCCGAAGGCAGGACGCATCTCTGATTGTAATAAGGAAATATAATCCATCTTATACTTCCGCAATAATTTCCACTTCTACCAAAGCACCCAATGGAAGGTCTTTTACTGCTACGCAAGAACGAGCTGGTTTAGAAGTGAAATATTTAGCATACACTTCGTTAAATGCTTTGAAGTCAGCGATGTCAGCCAAGAAACAAGTAGTTTTAATAACTTCAGAGAAGTCAGAACCTGCTGCAGCCAATACAGCATCAATGTTTTTGCATACTTGTTCAGTTTGCTCTACGATACCGCTTGCAACAATGGAACCAGTTGCAGGATCGAGTGGAATTTGACCAGAAGCGAATAATAAACCGCCTACTACTTTAGCTTGAGAGTAAGGACCTACTGCTGCTGGAGCTTTGTCTGTGTGAATTGTGTTCATAATAATTCTCCTTTAAAAATATAATTGAAAATAATATAGATCATTCTAATGCCGCCATACTCACATTAGTAATTACCTTGTATATGACATACTCTGTGAAAGTATATCTATAACAAATTATTTAATAGATTTGAAGGCATTGTCAAATATCGTTTTGAAATAATCCCGTTGTACATCAGTTGTTACACCTACGTATAGTACCGGTTTGCCTGGCTTTAACACAAATGCAGCATTTGCATAAAGCGGAGTTTGTACATTTCCATCCGCATATAACAAGCGAGAACTTGCTGCATAAGTTTGATATTTTGTACCAGCCACAGGATGTACTTGTTCCGCATTTTCTACGGTAAGCGTTCTAGGTTTTATAAGCAGTTCACCTGACCGAGTCTTAAGATTAGCATAGCGTTTCGGATCATTTAAAGGTACTACAGTTGTAGTAGTTGGAATTTGCTTGTTAATAGCACCTAACATGAGTTGTTCTGTAACAGGGTCAATTTGACCTTTATCTAGAGCCGCCATAGCCGCTACAAACATAGGATCATTAGCTTTGTCCTTAGCCACTTGCTGTGCAATTTGTTTAACATCTACAGCTACTACTAACGCATCCTTTTGACCTGTTTTGTCAGCACCTTTTAATTGGTATACGTCAAAAGTAGTGCCAAAGTTTTGAAGAAGCTCCTTGGCCATCATATTTGCCATTGAAGATTTTGAAGGATTCTCATTCAATTGTTTTTCTACAAAATCACGTGTATTTGTTTTAGATGCAGAAACAACATTTACATTGTTAGGCACTACCATGGAGCCTGCAATAGTTTGCACATCCTTAGCGAAACCTACGCCAGATACAGTACCTAATAAACAGGCTGCACAAGCCAATACTTTCAAAGATTTCATATTATTTACCTCCCTTGAGAGATTGCGTTTGATACATATGATTTAACTCATTAGCCCAATAATCATAGCTAGAATCATCAGATGATAAAATCTGTAAGGATACACCTTTATCTGTAGGAACGGCATAACCAATCAAAGCATAAGAATTTCTAAAACCATCATAGCTAAGACCACCACGCAAATCGCCTGTTACAGCCGTACCATAACGTGTTTGAACAGGTTTATATCCTACATGAGTTGCATCTAGGCTCACTTGTTTTACCATAAAGTCTACATAAGAACGGAGCTCTTCTTTACTTTTAGGAGATAAATTCTTTTCTGTAGCAAGCATTTTATCAACTACCCCCATAATGTGAGCAGGTAACTTGTCATTTAGCATCTTCAAATCTTTCGCTAATTTAGCACCTTCAATAGTATTGCCCTTCAAACCTTGTAATTGTTGTTGAGCCTTCTCTTTAGAGTAGGAATCTACATATTTAGAGATAGAGCTTTTTATTTTAGCTTTTTCTGCGTCTGGAACCTTTTCTAAAATAGTTTTATTCATATTAATCACTTGATCTATAGCATTTTTAGAATAGTCTACAACAACTAACTGCCCTACATGGTGACCTTGTTTGTCAGTTCCTTGTAATTGATAGTAGGAAAAACCATCTAACACATCGCCCTTCATAGGTTCAACCTGTACCGGTGCTTGTAATTTTAAACTAGTATTAACAGCATCAACAGCCGCTTTATTTGCCACTGAAATTATTTGGCTTTGCTCATTATTACGTAGCTTTGCATCCGTAGGAACGCGCATGACTTCTACAGCTTTCACCGTAGGAGACGTACTGCCATATAAACCATAGCCTAAATCTACTGTATCAGCATATGCCACTGCACCCACGCCAACAGTCAAGCATGTGGCAAAAGCCAATGTCATCAATTTTTTATTGAGAGCTCTCATAAGACACCTCACGATTTAACAATACACTATGTATACAGATTATATTTATAACCTGTATTGCATATATAGATTTCAAAAAGATAATCTATACTGCATATATTAATTATTATACTATATAGAGATGTATAACTGTATAGTATAATTTACAACCTTTCAGTTCTGCTATACAATACTTAAATAGATATGTAAACATAGAGTATGAGAAATAGAAAGGAGTGCACACTTGGTGTGCTTTTATTATGATACAAGAAATAATTCCACTCACTAGGCCTCGTACATTAGCGGCCGCTCTAGGGCCTACTATTTTAGGCGCTGCCTTTAGTTATTACGCATTTGGTTCCGTAAAGGGTACAGGTCTCGCCATTTTCCATACGATTTTAATATTTTTAGCTGTTGTAACAGCTCAAATTGTTGCTAATTTATGGAATGAATATAAAGATTTTAAATCTGGTCTCGATGCGGGGCAAAAGGTCGGCAATGCTGGTTCTATCACCCGTGGTGCCATTACACCAGAGCTCATCGTTACCATGATTAAGATACTCATGGTTGTACCTATTATCATCGGTCTTTATCTATCGGCAACTATCACCTGGTACTATATTCCAGCTGGTTTTCTTTGCATTCTCATCAGTTTTCTCTACTCTGGTGGGCCAAAACCAATTTCTCGCACACCATTTGGTGAAATTTCCTCTGGTATCGCTATGGGGTTTGCCATCGTCCTCATTACAGGCTATGCATGGACGCGAGACTTATCTTTAGCATTATTAATCCCTGCTATTCCATCTACATTGCTCGTTGGTTCCATTATGCTCACGAATAACATTCGTGATATTCGAAATGATGAAAGCCATGGTCGTCGTACATTACCAATCGTATTGGGTCGTGAACGTGCCCTCAGTTTAATGAGCATCACTTACCTATTCAACTTTATTTGGATCCTTGCATGGATCATTGTAGGTCATATGACATGGTTCTCCCTCTTCGCCTTTCTCGCAGCACCACTAGCTTTCAAAACAGTACATACCTTAAGTACTAAAACAGATGAGTTCCTACTCGACAAAGCTATGGGTACAACTGCAGGAGCTGCAATGATTTACCAAATCATGTGGTCCATTGGACTTATCATAGGTAAATAAGGTTGAACCATAGATTCAATTATTAGCAAATAAGTGTTTACCAATACGTACATACATTAAATACAATTACATAAAATAAAGAGAGATTTCCAAACACTATCAACTATTTATAGATACTAGTTTGGAAATCTCTTTTTGATATAACTTTAAGCTATGGAGAACTCGTAATAATTCCTTCTTGATAGATAGGAAATAATTTAGTACTATAAATGTAATATTTTATATGAAATGATTGTAAAAGGAGTGTGTCTAATGAGAAAATTTTTAGCATTAGCAGCTACTGTAATCCTTGGCGGTGCTTTATTGATCGCTGGTTGCGGTAATGACAATAACAAACAAGCTGCTAACAACGGCAAACAAGTATTAAAAATTGGTGCTACAGCAGTACCTCACGCAGAAATTTTGGAACAAGTTAAACCTATCTTGGCAAAAGATGGTATTGATTTACAAATCACTGAATTCACTGATTACAACACACCAAACCTTGCTTTGGGTGATAAAGAAATCGATGCAAACTTCTTCCAACATGTACCTTACATGGATGAGTTCGCAAAAGCTCATAACCTTCCATTAGTATCTGTTGGTGGTGTTCACCTTGAGCCAATGGGCTTATATTCCCGTCAAATCAAAGATTTAAAAGATCTTCCTAAAGGCGCTAAAATCGCTATTCCTAATGACCCTACAAACGGTGGTCGTGCATTATTGTTATTGCAAAAAGAAGGTCTTATCACATTGAAAGACTCCAGCAATATCTTATCTACAGTTCAAGATATCACTTCCAATCCTAATGGTTACCAATTTGTTGAATTAGAAGCAGCTCAAATACCTCGTTCTCTTGACGATGTAGCTTTAGCAGCTATTAACACAAACTATGCATTAAATGCAGGTCTTAACCCTGGTAAAGATGCATTGGCAATCGAAGCTAAAGATTCCCCTTACGTAAACATCGTAACTGTACTTAAAGGCAATGAAAGCGATCCTCGCATCAAAAAATTGATGGAAGCTCTTCATACCCCTGAAATCAAAAAATTCATTGAAGATAAATATCAAGGTGCAATTGTTCCTGCATTCTAAGGTATAACAAAAAGAGACCACATCGGTGGTCTCTTTTTTACTATAAGCTGTCCGCATCAAATCTAAATGGTAATAACTCATCAAGACTAACAACTTTATAATTTCCTTTTAGATTAGCCAAGATAATCTGTGGTATGTCAAATTCAGAAATTACTTGACGACAGGCACCACATGGTGCACAAGGCCCTTCCGTATCAGCAACTACGGCGAGGGACTTAAATTTTGTACGACCTTCTGATACGGCTTTAAATATAGCAGTTCGTTCTGCACAGTTCGTTAAGCCATAGGAAGCATTTTCTATATTGCAGCCTTCATAGATACTCCCATCCTCGCATACAAGGGCTGCACCTACACCAAAATGGGAATAAGGACTATAGGTTTTCTCACGAGCTACTATGGCACGATCAATAAGCTTTTGAATTTCCTGTTCCGTCATATCAGTTTCCTTTTCTATCATATGGATATCCTCATTCCACCATATCAAGAATCGTATCCACTACAATTGGTGCAGTTTTGCCAAAGGTAATTGACTCTAAATATGTTTTACTAGCATTGGCGAGCAAGCTTCATCTGAAGCATACAAGGTAGCTATACTTTCACCAGCTCGAACAGTATCACCTGTTTTCTTATGCATTACGATGCCCGCACTATAATCAATAGGCCCATCCTTAACGGTGCGACCAGCTCCAAGCATAACAGATGCAATACCACATTGTTCTGTATTCATGTGTGTAATGTAACCATCTTGAGGCGCTGTAACATCATAGGTAAATTTTCCGATTGCTAATAAGCTTTCATCATCAAGAACTCGGCTGTCTCCACCTTGAGCATCAATCATCATGCGCACTCGTTCAAGAGCTGCTCCCGAATTAAGGGCCTCTTGTACGCGACTGAGAGCCGTTTCATAATCACAAATTTGGCTCAACACAAGCATATGGGCTGCCATAATAACACATTCATGGGTTAAATCCTCTGGGCCATGACCTTTCAAGGTGTCAATAACCTCACGAATTTCCAAAGCATTACCAATGGCATGCCCCAGTGGTCTATCCATATCGGTTAAAACAGCCTTAACAGAGCGGCCATTTTCCGTTCCAATATCTACCATAGCTTTCGCCAATGCGCGAGCATCGTCTATGGTTTTCATAAAGGCGCCACTACCAACCTTTACATCCAACAAAATGGCTTGTGCTCCAGAGGCTAATTTTTTACTCATTACAGAGGATGCAATCAGTGGAATGCTATCTACGGTGCCTGTTACATCTCGCAATGCATAGAGTTTTTTATCTGCTGGTGCTAGTCCTTCAGACTGACCGATTACAGCCAGACCTATTGTATTGACCTGATTAATGAATGATTCTTGGTCCAAGGATACCTTTAAGTTTGGTATGGATTCCATCTTATCGATAGTGCCACCCGTATGACCTAGGCCACGGCCCGACATTTTCGCCACCTTGCCACCACAAGCAGCTACGAGAGGTCCTATGATAAGTGTTGTCTTGTCCCCTACACCACCGGTACTATGCTTATCTACTGTTATCCCATCAATATCGGATAAATCTACCATATGACCCGATTGTGCCATCGCTAATGTCAATGTCCCTAGTTCACGAGCATTCATCCCATTAAATACAATGGTCATCAACAAAGCACTCACTTGATAGTCGGGAATTTCCCCATTCACATAGCCAGAGATGACAAAGCGAATTTCCTCATCTGTTAATGGTAAATTAGAACGTTTTTTTAGAATAATATCATACATGCGCATGGTTATACCGCCATTCTAAGAAACCACCTAAGCACTGCCTAGGTGGTTTTCTATTACACTTCTTCGTCTAAATGATCTTTAAGTAGTTCTACTGCTGCACTGGCGCCAATACGGCTGCAACCTTCAGCAATATAGGCTTTCATATCAGAGATAGAACGAATCCCACCGGCAGCCTTAATTTTTACATTAGGTCCGATGTGTTTCTTAAAGAGCTGAATATCTTCAATACTGGCACCACTGCTACCAAAACCTGTAGATGTCTTGATATAGTCAGCACCACCATCCGTAATGCATTTACAGAGAGCTATCTTTTCAGAATCAGTAAGGTAACAAGTTTCTATAATAACCTTTAAGATTTTGTCTCCACAAGCTGCTTTAAGAGCTTTAATTTCACCGGTAACCGCATCAAAGTCCCCTTGTTTTACATTGCCTAGGTTGATGACCATATCAATTTCAGAGGCACCTTCTGCAAGGGCTTGTTTTGTTTCAGCTACCTTCACCTCTGTCGTTTCATAGCCAAGAGGGAACCCAATAACCGTGCAAATATTGAGTTCTGGATACGATTCATGGGCAGAAGCCACAAAATCTGGAGGAATGCAAACAGATGCTGTTTTATAGGCTACACCGGCTTCACAAATTTCTTTAATATCCTCCCATGTAGCTGTAGGACGCAATAGTGTGTGATCCACATAGGATAATAATTCTTTACCTAACATAGTGTCTCTCCTTACTAAAAGAACGACATTTGCTCTGGCTCAGGTTCTTTATGTAAAGCCTCTTGAGCAGCGCGATTTTTGTCATCAATAAATGGTTCTAGTGGTACACCTGTAGCCTTCAACAAATCTGGCAAGCTATTAACGCCCTTAGCCTTAGCTGCCTCTAACACAACCTTAGCACATGTTTCCGCATCATCTAATGCGTAGTGGTGTTTAAACTCAACCCCGATGTATGCAGCCATTGTGTTTAGCTTATGGTTTACTAAATCTGGCCATACAGCACGTGAAAGTTTCACCGTACATGCATAATCTAGCTCTGGCCAAGGAATTTTATAGTAATCCAGTGTAGCACGCAATACATTCATATCGAATTTTGCGTTGTGAGCTACCATGATATTGCCTTTTAAATGATTTTCGTAGATAGCATTCCACAATTGATCAAAGGTTTTCTCATGGATAACATCCTTTGGTTGAATGCCATGAATTTCAATACATTCATCATCAAAGCTCATGAACGGTGGTTTTATAAGGCTGTACGCCTTTTTGGTAATCTGTCCATCCTTTACAGTAATAACCGCCAAGGAGCATGCACTATTTTTAAATTTATTAGCTGTTTCAAAGTCTAATGCAACAAAATCTAACATAGGACTCCTTTCAAATCTATATGTTTTTTAATTTATATATAAGAATTATATTCATTTTCTCCATTTATTATAGCATGAAACACTCTATAATCTACTATTCAACGGTGACTATTAGTCACCTCTTTCACATCAAATTTAATTGACAGATAGGCCCTCTGTATGTGAAAATTATTTAGATATATATGTAGTATGGAGGTTGCAAGATGGCAGATGACAGATTAATCGTTGCCCTTGATGTATCCACTATGGATGCGATGAAAGAAACCGTAACAGCCCTTGGTGATGCGGTTAGCTTTTACAAGGTCGGCATGGAGCTATTCTACGCCGAAGGAGAGCAAACAGTTCGCTATTTACAAGAGCAAAACAAACAAGTATTTCTTGATTTGAAATTGCATGATATTCCTAATACAGTAGCACATGGCGTATCTTCCCTAATACGTTTAGGTGCTAACTTGATCACTATGCATGGTCAAGGCGGTCCAGTTATGATGAAAGCCGCTGTAAAAGCTGCTCGTGAAACGGCTGAACAATTGGGTGTTGAACGTACAAAATTATTGGCAATCACTGTATTAACTAGTTTTGATGATGAAGCTTGGACTGCAACTGGTGGTCAATTACCGATTTCCGACCAAGTTATTCGTCTAGCGAAGCTCGCTAAAGAATGTGGCATGGATGGCGTTGTATGTTCCGCGTTAGAAGCTAAAATGATTCGCGAAGCATGTGGTGATGATTTCCTCATCGTAACACCTGGTATCCGCCCATCCTTTGCGGCAACAGACGACCAAAAACGTATTGCTACACCTGCTAGTGCATTACAAGATGGCGCGTCTCGCCTCGTTATTGGCCGCCCTATTACACAGGCTGAAAATCCTCGTGAAGCAGTTCGTTTAATTATTGAAGAAATGGAGAATGTATCCAAATGATGACAGAACAAGAAGTAAAACAATTACTTATCGACACTCACGCTATTTTAGAAGGTCACTTCCTTTTGACATCTGGACTCCACAGCCCAATGTACGTTGAAAAATTCAATGTATTGCAACATCCTAAATACACTGAAACACTTTGTAAAGAATTAGCTGAACGCTTCCGTGATCAAAATGTAGAACTCGTTATCGGACCTATGACTGGCGGTATCTTGTTAGCTCACGAAGTAGGTAAAGCTCTTGGCACACGCGCTATCTTCACAGAACGTGAAAAAGGTGTTATGACATTACGCCGTGGCTTCAAAATCGAACCAGGCACACGCGTGCTTATCGTTGAAGACATCGTAACAACTGGTGGTTCTGTACAAGAAGTAGTAAATGTTGTAAACCAATCCGGTGGTGAAATCGTAGGTGTAGGCCTTCTCGTTAACCGTTCTGGCGGTAAAGCAGAATTCGGCGTACCTCACGAAAAAGTACAAGCATTGCTTAACCTTGAAGTTCCTACATACAAACCTGAAGAATGCCCTCTTTGCAAAGACGGCGTAGCTATGACAGAACGCGGTTCTAAACATATCAAATAAAATGACTAAAGACCTATGCATATGCATAGGTCTTTTCTTTTAATATTTAAGTTAATAAAAGTATTAGTTAATAAATATATTCCCAGTCTATCAAATACAATCAACGTTCATCACCAGATACAAAAAGAGCTCCTTCACGAAGGAGCTCTTTTTGTTTGTGTGTAGTTATTGTGTGTAAGAGAGAGATTCTGATACGAATGTATCACATAGAGTGTGTGGCTCTATGGTGGCCATGAATGCACTTTCACGGCCACGTTCTCTATCATTTTATGAGAGTAAGGGGCTCATAAAATATGGTTAGTTTTGTGTAGTTTGTGGTGCACCTTGTTCAGTTTGTTGTGGTGCATTACCATTAGGTTGTTGAGGTGGTTGGCCTTGCATTGGCATTTGACCTTGCGGAGGCATTTGACCATTTGAGTGCATATACTGACCATTATTTCGTCCCATACCATCCATCATTTGGTTTTGACAATTTTGGTACATATGTTGACCATTATTTGGCCCCAGACCATTTTGAGGCATCATTTGATTATTTCCATCCATCATATGTTGGTCCATATGCATATTAGAACCATCATGTCTATGTGGCTTTCTAAACTGTTGTTCATTGGTTTTCATCCATTCACCAAAATTTGGTAGATCATTTACTGCAAATGATGTACCTACCCCTACAGCACTGATTACAGTTAGAATAGCAGCAATTATAATTCGTCTCATAGGTCCTCCTTAATCTACATTGCTGAAATAACGTTCGCGTACACCACGAAGTTCAATACCAATAAAGATACATGTAAGGCCCCCAAAGAGACCTACACCACCAAGTGCAACTAAAGTTACCAATGATAATGCAGGAAATGCCGTTACATTCTCAAACGGTTGCCATGAGCTTCCAAGTAAATATAGGATAGCTGGCGTAATGATAAATATTAAAACCCCTACAATATATGACAAAGCACTTCCAACAGATAACAAAGTTTTGGATGCTTTTTTAGCCATACCTGGTAATTGTGGTAATAAACGTTCTTTATAATCATCAAATCTTGCATAGATTGCTTGCATATTAACAGATTTACTTTCACCACCATCTTGGCCTAATGTATCTGTAATAATACCTGCATCTACATAGGACGCATAAATTTCCTCTGGAGTGCCCAAAGATTTAATGATTTCGCTATCCGTAAGTCCTCTTTCATAACCTACTGCAAAATGCTCTTCATAAACCTCGATAATACTTTCTACATCAGCAACATGGGCCTTTTTGAATATATTGCGCAGTGCTTCTAAAAAGCTATTTTTGTTCATTATAGTCGACTCCTTTCAACAGGATGTTGATTACACCAGAAAATTCATCCCATTCTTGGCGCATCTTATTGTATGCTGCACGACCATCAGTCGTGATATGATAATATTTTCGAGATGGTCCTGTAGAGGACTCCTTCAAATAGGTCTCAACATACTTTTCTTTCTTTAATCTATTAAATAATGGATATATCGTTCCTTCCGAAATTTCAATATACTCCGAAATGGTGCTTACGATTTCATATCCATAGCGATCACTTTGTGTTAATAATGCTAGCACAAGCATATCCATAACACCTTTTTTTAATTGAACTTGCATAGTTCCTCCCTTTAGGTTGTGCCTACCTGCCAATGTGAAAGCTCTCTTACGGTCACTATCATGTACTGACAAATACATAATAACACAAGGTACCTCGTAATGCAAGGTACCTTGCAAAAAAATATTTTACAAAACTAAAATTTATTATTTTTAAACCCAACAAATACAGATAAACTCTAGTTTTATAGAGATAAAAAAATTTCAAAATTTATGCTAATTTCAAATTATTTCTATTGAAATCTATTTCAAATATCATCGTATATCAAAAAATCCTCATCCATAGGATGAGGATTTTCTATTTAAAATATCATCGTATATCAAAAAATCCTCATCCATAGGATGAGGATTTTCTATTTATATAATAAGTACTTTATCTCTTCTAAATAAGATCTATTTATAATAAAGAGACTTTACTTATCTTGAATAACCTGAATTTAATTTGAGGATGCTTGGCCTAATTTAACCTGTGTACTCTTCATTTTGCCATTATGAGTATAGGATACCAAAACTGTATCACCAGGGCTCTTAGCGTCAATTTGCTCTTTTAATTCTAATAATGTACTAATATCCTTGCCATCAATTTGAGCAATTGTATCTCCTTCTACTAAACCTGCCTTTGCTGCAGGACCATTCGCATCAAGTTGAACAATGAGAAGGCCTTCGCCTTCATAACTTACATTGTTACGTGCTGCTGTTTGACGATCTACAGCCCATACACCAATATAAGGACGTACAACTTTACCATTCTTAATAATAGAATCTACAACAGTCATAGCAGAGTTAATAGGAATGGCAAAGCCCATACCTTCAACGCCTTCTTTAGAGATCTTAGAACTATTGATACCGATTAATTCACCATCTGCATTGATAAGAGCACCACCAGAGTTACCTGGATTAATAGCTGCATCTGTTTGAATCAATGGGAAACGTTGACCTTGATCATCGATAGTTCGTGCTAATGCACTAATTACACCAGATGTAACAGAGCCTTTAAACTCTAGACCTAAAGGATTGCCAATGGCGATAGCCGGTTCCCCTACTTGCAAGGAATCAGAGTCACCAATTTTAATAGGTTGAATATCCTTTGGTGGATCAATTTTAACAACAGCTAAGTCTGTTTGAGCATCTGTACCGATAACGGTACCTGTGACGGTAGATCCATTAGACAAAGATACCGTAACCTCTCCATTTTTAGCACCAGCTACAACGTGATTATTTGTTACGATATGTCCATCATTATCAATCAATACGCCAGAGCCTACACCCTCTCCAGCATAGATGGTACGGTTAAAAATATCCTTTTGGAAAACTTGTGTAGTAATACCTACTACAGCTGGACCAGATTCTTTAGCCGCTTGTACCACATACGTATTACGTGTATCTGTAATCGGTTTATTTTGTTTTGTTTGTTCTCGCACAGTTGTTTGATGTGTCACAGGACTACCAAAGAAATAGTACCCACCGCCTACACCAATACCAAGGGCTAGCACACAGGCTATAATTGATTTCTTATATTTTGAAAAATTCATACATTTCTCCTCATATCATTTCTTAATGATTTAATAAAAATCAATTTTATAAAATCAATTTTTGATGAACCTATTATAGTACGCAAGACATTACATTGCAACATAACAATTTATTACATCTATAATAAAAATCTAATTTCTATAAATAATATGTATCTAGCGATCTTTCAAGAACAATTCAATGTTAGAGAAATGACACGAACAAAAAGCTCTATATAAAGCTATCATATAAAACATAAAGGGCATTCACTAGCCGTCGCTAGCAAATGCCCTTTATGCATATAGTTTGAGAGTGTAAGGACTGTTGAGAGAGAGTATATGTGATCTAGATAAGTTGAGAGAGAACTTATTAAGAGAGAGAAGTTTAGTTGTTTCTTATCTAGAATCAAACGTCAGCCTTACCTAAATAAGTATACATGGAATATCTAAACTATCAAAGGAAGTATATAAACTATTTTTAAATCTTTGATTATATCTATATAATAACTCTCTCTAAACTCATATTTTATCAACAGCCAACAAAAACGTGAGTACAAAGTGAAAACGTATTTCAGTTATCAAACAAATTTATAACCTACACCCCACACTGTGATGATATGTTTACTATCGGATGGGTTATCTTCAATTTCTTCACGTAAACGGTTGATATGAACTGCTACAGTTGCATAGTCACCGTAAGAGTCAAGACCCCATACGCGAGAGTACAATTCCTCTTTACTAAATACGATATCACGATTACGCATTAAAAATTCTAATAATTGGAATTCTTTCTTTTTAAGATGAACTTCTTTTTCGTTTACCCAAACTTTCATCATCTTAGGATCAAGACGAATTTCACCGGATTGAATAGCATTAGTTTCCATAGCATCACGCTCTGTTAAGCGTTTATATTGCGCCAACATAGCTTTGATTTTTGCAATCAATACAGATGGAGAGAATGGTTTTTCAATGTAGTCATCAGCGCCTACACCTAGGCCACGGATTTTATCAATATCATCAAGACGAGCTGTTACCATAACAATTGGGACGCGAACCTTGTCACGAATTTGACGACAAACTTCAAAACCGTCCATTTCTGGCAACATAACATCAAGGATGATAAGGTCTACAGGAGTATTTAAAGCAGCCTCAATACCATCAGTACCATTAGTCATAATCGTAACATCATAACCTGCCACCATTAAATAATCACGCTCAATATTGGCGATATCCAAATCGTCTTCAATAATTAAGATATGTTCACTCATGATTCTTCTCCTTGTTTAGGAAATTCTAATATAACACGTAGACCATGTGGTCTTACATTTTCAATCACAACTCGGCCTTCAAAGATTTCCATAATTCGACGAATAATCGACAATCCAAGACCACTACCTTCTTGTGGGTTCGTACGAGACGAATCAACACGGTAGAACGGGCGCATTAGACGCTCTAGAGATTCTGGTGGTACCCCTGGGCCATCATCACTGATAACACAGTATACATAATCATCATCACTAGTTACATCAATCACACAATGACCAATATCGGCCATTTTATACTTAGCACTATTGTTCAACACATTTTGTAAAACACGTTGTAACAATTGTGGGTTTGCATTAATAAAAGCACTTTCAGCTGCTATACGGAATTTGATTTCAAGTCCTCTTGTTTGATAAGGAGCCAAATGATCTTCAACAAAATCACGTACATATTGACCGAGTTCAATTCGTTCAGATGGACGTGACTCTTTCTTATAATTCAAAGTTGTAATAAGGAACAATTCCTCTAACATAGAATCTAAATCATTAGCCCGTTTCAAAATGATTCCCATATAACGTTTTTGTTGCTCTTCTGTTGGTGCAATACCATCACGAACACCTTCTGCATAGGCTTTAATAGCTGTTAACGGCGTTCGGATATCATGGGATATCCCTGCTAACAACTCTTTTTGTTGCTCCTGTTCCATTTCAATCTGACGATTGGCCATTTCTAACGATTTTGTCATATTCTTAACATGAATCATGATGAAGCGTGTAACAAATCGGTTAATAGCAAAGAAGGTAACAATAAAGAGTAATATAGCCACTACAATAATATAGAAGGAAACTGATTCCATCAAGCTGTCACTACCATGAGTAGCTCGCTTTATAGCAATATGATATACGTAAGCATGACGCCCATCGTATTTCCTCATTTCATATACGAAAGTATTATTGGACTGATATACGATACCTTGTAATTCAGGGTTTACATCAATAAGACCAACAATAGCAGAGGCACTATAGATTTGAGGATTACCATAGCTGTACACCATATTACCTTGATCTAATACTTCTACATATACTTCCTTCGGATCGAGTAAGCTATAGCTAGGCTTTACTAAGCTATCTATTAAGTTGTTTTCTAAACCATAAAAGGTAATTGTTTCAGTGATTCGACTGACACTTTTAAACTGTTGTTCCTGCTCAATACGCAAATAGTAACCGGCATTAGCAATATGCGCAGACCTGTAAAGTATAGCAAAAATAAGATAATTGCTATCAAAATAGGCACTACAAAGAGCACAACATTGGATATCCAAATCCGTATTTGTAAATTCACAGGGTTACCTCAATATCATAAATATTAGATACTTCTTATAGTTTACGCTATTTTTAATACTTAAAGCAAGTGAAAAGCTCAAAAAAGTGATTTAACTTTCATATTTTCTTCATTGTTAGTTTATAATTGGCAGTTATTACATATGGTCAGTATGCCTTTTTATTATCTACTATTCTTAAGTTTTTAATATAAATTACACGCATCCGGGTGACTTATATCAACATATTATAAGTAATTTTTAGGACATCAAAGATAAGCTTCTATATCGTCTTATTCATATTCTCTATATTTTTTATAAAATCTCTAAATATAAAAATGCTATATCTGTAAAAATAAATTCTGTTACCTTATATTATTAACATCAAAACAGTTCCCCTACTCATATATATTTCAATTGCCTTATTATACATAAAAAAAGAGGATTCCATAGGAATCCTCTTTTAATATTTGGATTAACGACGATTTGCATCGAAGAAGTTAATAGCAACTTCTGGGAACATAGCATAAGTCAATACGTCTTCGTCAGTGATACCATTGTAGCCTTTGGAAGCTAAATCTTGACGGTAACCTTCCAATTCAGGTTCGATAAGATCTGCTGGACGGCAAGTGATAGGTTCTTCATCACCGATAATAGTGTGACGGATTTCGTCAGAAATTTTACCAGGCAACGCACCGTATTTACCGCGTACAAGGTCTTTAACTTCGTTAGGAACCATTTTATAACGGTCGCCCATCATAACGTTCATCATAGCCATTGTACCAACGATTTGGGATGTTGGAGTTACCAATGGAGGGTAACCCAAGTCTTCACGTACGCGTGGCATTTCATCCATAACGTCGAAGAAGCGATCGCCCATACCCATTTCGTTCAATTGGTTTTGAGTATTGGACAACATACCGCCAGGAATTTGGTAACGACGAACTGCTGGGATTACATCACTAGCTGGTTTCAAGTTGAATTCTTCAGCGATTTGTTGTTTTACTTTACGGAAGTGGTCAACTAATGGAATGTATTTATCAAGGTCAAGACCAAGATCCCATTCAGTGCCTTTGAACATTTCGATCATAGTTTCAGTAGCTGGTTGGCTAGTTGCATGAGCGAATGGAGAGATAGCAGTATCGATGATATCTACGCCAGCTTTAGCAGCTTCCCAGTATGTAGTGCTTGCAAGACCGCAAGTGAAATGGCTGTGCAAGTCGATTGGCAATTCGCCAAAACGTTTTTTGAATGTGGAAACCAAATCATATGCATCAGCAGGTCCTAACAAACCGGACATATCTTTGATACATAAGGAATCTGTACCCATTTCTACCAATGTTTCAGCTACTTTCAAGAAGCTTTCAGTTGTATGAACTGGGGAGATTGTGTATACCATAGCGGATTGAACGTGTGCGCCTGCTTTTTTGGAGTACTTAATAGCAGCTTCCATGTTACGAGGGTCATTCAATGCGTCGAAGATACGGATACGATCAATACCATTTTTTACAGCTGCATTACAGAATGCTTCTACTACATCATCAGAGTAGTGTTTGTAGCCCAACAAGTTTTGGCCACGAAGTAACATTTGTAGTGGAGTGTTTTTCAAATTGGATTTCAATTTACGAAGGCGTTCCCATGGATCTTCATTCAAGAAACGAAGACAGCTGTCATAAGTAGCGCCGCCCCAACATTCAAGAGCTTCATAACCAATTTCATCTAAAAGGCCAAGCACTGGTTCCATTTGTTCGTAACGCATGCGTGTTGCCAAAATAGATTGATGACCGTCGCGAAGAACGGTTTCGCAGATTCTTAATTTTTTAGCCATGTTAATCCTCCAAATCGAAATAGTTTATGCATGTAATTTTATACATCCACTACATAACTATCTCATACCTATTTTTTTACGATTTTTATAGCACTTGCTCTCACAAGCAAATACTCAAGCAATCGTTAAGACATACTTATATTAGACTACTTATAGAATTCTTTGTCAACAACCACATTATGCTATTTACTCATAATTTCATGTATTCAATTATGATTTTTTCGTGATAGAAATCACAATAAAGTGCTAAAAAGCTAGGATTTAACATGTATTTTTAATCAATTTTATTTCTTTGTAATTTCTCTTTTTAATGAGAAACCAAAATTTATATCGCAATAATTTTTAGTTATTATTGGCCATCCGCCAAAGTATATCGGTATTTATAAATCTAGTACTTCGATAATCATCGGTACGCTTATAAGCTCATCACTTTTATTGATAACGCACCTGTATTATTGTGATTTATAAATATACAAAAGAACCTACCTTTTATAGGTAGTTCTTATAGTAAGCAATTATTATTATATTATTTTTCAGGTTTTACCTTTTTTGGTGCCGTTTCAAGAACGATATTTTTACCATCTCGTTTAACTTGGATAGAGAATGCACCCTCACCTTCTTTGAAGTATTCCATCTTAATATCGAGCAACATTTTACCAATTAAAGTTTCTACCTTCTCTGTAAGGAATTCACGATAGAATGCATCTTCCTTTTGTTTTGGACTTTGATGTACGACAGGTTTCTTAGCAGAACGCTCTCTATCAAGCATTGTTTCTTCAAAATTTTCAGTATCTTTAAAGTTTTTCATCATATCCGCATCGGATAAGCCTTTTTGAATTTTAAACTTTGCCATATTTATCTCCTATTAATTCGAAAATTGCCTTTTTCACGCGTACCGATTCAATACCAGACATACAATATTGATCAGGCTTAGGACAACGTCGTTTACGACATCCTAAGCAATCTAACTCATCATTAACAAGAACCTTAAAGTTCCCCGTCAACGGCCCCCACAGCTTAGGATCTGTAGGTCCAAAAAGCGCGACAACAGGTTTATTTAAAGCTAGTGCAATATGCAATGCCCCCGTATCAGCAGTCACTACTACATCGCAACTTTCAATTAAAGCACCTACCTCTTGAAGTGTGGTTTTCCCCAACATATTCAGCATAATTTTATCAAGGCCATCAGCCGTTATGGAGTCCATCAACGGTTTGTATTGAATTGCCTCTTTTGGACCACCTAAGCACACAAAATTGGCTCTATACTGAAGAGATTTAATGAGAGAAAACCATTTCTCTTGAGGCCACTCTTTCGTCGCCCAAGATGTGCCTAGGACAAGACCTATACGCAGCGGCTTGTCCACCTCTCCGCGATTTAAGGATGTGTCATAATTGATTGATTCCCACTGATTTTCTGCCCAAGCATGCAAATTAGAGGGCACAAAAAAATCCATGTGGTATAACCGTTTACCACTAGAACCATTAACTATACAAGGTTTTTCATCATCGGCGATAACAGTAGCAGATGTAGTTAATCCACTATGCTCTGCAACGGCTGTATTCAGTAATTTAGCCACCTCTATATAGCGCTTAATGACATGATCTGTACTCGGCTTTGCCTTGTAGTTAGTAAACATCCAATTTAGCTCTTTTGTACCACCAAGCCCAAGGCGAATGGGTGCACCTGATGCCAATAAAACGAGCCCTGTGATGAGTCGCCCTTGTACATCGACAGCCACATCAAATTTGTATGGTTTTAACTTATCTCTAAGTTCCCACCACATGCGCCACATCGTTGGAATATGTAGTTTTTTAGAATGTGCTTCGTATTCATCCCGCTCCCAAGGAATGATTTCATCTACATAGGGATTTCCCTGTAAAAGTTCTACCATACTAGGTGTTACAATCCAATGTAGCTTTGCCTCTGGATAATGCTCTTTAATCCAGCGCGCAGCAGGTGTGGCATGTAGTATATCCCCTATGTAGCTGAGTCGTACAAATAATATATTCATATATATCCTTACAGTACAAACGAGTATAGGAATAAAGCCTTTATAATGAATCATTATAAAGGCCTTTTCTTAAGATTTCTTTTTACTATCACTAGATGATTTAGATGAAGTATCATCCTCTGTCACCTTTGTAGTTTCGTCGCTACCATTCTTGATTATGTCTTTTACATCGGACAATGTCAATTCATTGAATGTAGTAGGATGATTATATTTATAAACTGGTTTGAAGCCTACACCCAATTTACCTGTATAAACAGTTAGGGCATTATTATCTTCATCCACCCGAGCAATATAGATAGTTTTATCCATATCAACGCCAATTAGACGGAAACGTCCTGGTGGATTAATTACACGCCAACCACCTTCAATGCCGTTAAACATGAAGATATCACCAGTTTTAACGTTGTCATAGAAGAATCTATCTTCATCATAGAATACGCCAATATGGCCAATATCCGTAGCCTGCATATAGACGCGACGCGTATCATAGTTCGCATCAGTACGATAAATACGATATGCATTTTCTTGAACTTTTACCTTCATGTACACAACATTCGTCGCTTCAGAATATGCAGCATCTACGATCTTACTGTTACGAGGCAAATCTTCAAGTTTTGTATCTACTTCATGTTCAGGATCATCCGCATTGAGACGAGCCATAACAACCTCTCTAGAATCATATAGACCCATGATGGCATAGTTACGGTCAGGCATCCAACTAAAGTAACTAATAGAGCGGCCCTTCAAATCAATTGTTGTAGGCTTACTTTCATTAGCCTTATAAATTTTCAAAGAGCTTTCAGTAACAACCGCCATGAACTGACGGTCATAAGATACATACTTAGTACCTTCCTTAATATCAGGGAAGTTTTTAGTATCATCCTTAGAAGCGCCAGCTACATTAAAATCTGTAGTCGGTGCAAACATATATTGATCAAGGTATAGGTACACCCCACCTTGCAGAAGAATACCTACCGCAAAGGCGCTCAGTACACGCGTAAAAGGTTTCATGTGTCCTCCTATTTCACGATAAACGCCGTTGGGATCATGCGTTCCCCTAACAAATCGGCTGGTTTGTTCACAACTTTACCATTGAGGTATAGTGTAGAACTAGAACCACCATCTAAATTCGCTGCAATATAGCAACCTTTTTCATAGAGAATATCTTGTACGTCACGTAATGTAGCGCCAAGAGAATAACCTGGTTGACGGCCATCGATTACGAGGAATAGTACTGTACCATCCTTCTTTTGACCGATAGCAGTACGTGGACCTACGCCCCAACCACCATCGCCTTCGGTAATCATCTTCTTACCATCTACGATAAGAGGTGGCCCAAAGGTAATACCTTCCATGGCTTTCATATCACTAAGTTGTGTTTTATCGTAGTTACCTGCAATAAGGTTACCAGATTTAGAGAAGCCTACGAAGTCTACCGCCTCTTCAGGTCCTACATCTTTACCGATAACATATTCACCATCATGCAAAATAAAGCCATAAGGCAAACGGCCTGTACCAGTACCATTAGGATCGTGGAAACCGCCGCCATTGATAGCAGCTACCGCATTATTCATCTTCGCAATATTACTTGTAGTATCGCCTTTTTCTTGAATATTAGCAGCTGTACCAACTTCGATACGACGAGGATCTGGAATTTCAAGAATATAGCCTACATAGCGAGCAGACTGAATTTTTTCAAGGTTTAAGCTCTTATCTTCACGAGCATTAAACTTGAACAAATCTTGACTTTTAACAACGCCAACTGTCCCCAAAATAGATTGCAATTCATCTTCACTGAAAAGCCATGTAATGTAATGAGGATGGCGAGATTGCAATATGGCACCAATAACGGCGCGCTTTACATTATTAAATGGTCCAAAGAGCACCACGAATGGTGAGGTTACAACGGTAAATAAGAACACCATGATGATGAACTTTACCCAATTCTTTTTGAACAATGTATTTCTCCTTATAAATCAGTGAAATGTTCGGTACTAACGCGTTCTTCAAAATGTTTGATATCAACAGCATTGCCTACCCAAACACGCAATATGTTATATGGATTATCACCTGTATGAGCCCAGCCAGATTTCATAGCCATACTCATTTTGATGCCTGCTTTCTTGGTAGCAGCATCGGTGAATTCATTTTTATCTCCATAAGGATAGCAGAACCAAGGATTATCCTTGATGCCCACTTCTTTTGCAAGGGCTTCTTGAGCCTTTGTAATATTTTCTATTTGTTTAGCTTCAGACAATTGGCCCATTTCGATATGTTGGAATCCATGATTTGAAATGGTGATACCATTTTTATGCATTTCACGAATTTGATCCCAAGTTAACCGTGTACCTACATCGCCAGGATTGATAAACACAGTGGCTGCGAAACCATATTCTTTCATAATTGGATATACGATAGAATATGTATCTGCATAACCGTCATCAAAGGTTAATACAACAGGTTTTTCAGGCACTGCTGCACCATTTACGACATAATCATATAGTTGGTCCATCGTTAATGGATTATAACCATTGTCTTTGAGGAACTTCATTTGTTCTCTGAATAGATCCTCACGAATAACTGCATCGTTATCCTTATCATCGCCAATTTTATGATACATAAGAACAGGGATGCCCGATGGATGTACCATTTTGACTTCTTTTACAGGCGCCGTTGAACTAGGTGGTTCCGTTTTTTGTGAAAGCAATCCACATCCTGCTAAAACCACAGCCAATGCGACAACTAATAGTGTTACCAATGGAATCCGTTTCATAGGTCCTCCTCTATTAGAACACAATTATATACAGAATATTATAACATTTCTATGAAGATTAGTAAAAAACTAACGCTTTACTAGTACCTCATCAAGTGATTTTCTAGGTCTAGGATATATAGGCTCATCTGGAACACCTATGGCAATGATAGCCTGTACATCTAGTGTTATCTAAATCCATTCTATCCATTTCTACTGAAAAAGAGTATTTCAACTGTAACCATTGTCATATTGTAATACTCTCAATAATGCTTTAATATTCTAATTATATACTATATAACGTAAACTATACTATTTTAATACACAGAGGATTTACCATGAAAAAACGACTTACCCTCATACAAATGGATGTCCACGTAAACGACGTAGAATATAACTACAATCGAGTTCAAGAATTATTGAATCAGGCCCTATCTGAAAGTCCAGATATTATCGTATTACCTGAAACCTGGAACACTGGTTTTTATCCATCTACTGATTTAATCAATATCGCCGATACAAATGGGGCCCGCACAAAAGCCTTATTAAGTGCATTCGCTAAAGAACATAATGTAAATATTGTGGGCGGTTCTGTAGCAGTTGCAAAAGACAATCTCGTATTTAATACATCCTATGTTTACAACCGAAGCGGTGAACTTGTAGGAGAATATTCCAAGATGCACGGCTTTAGCCCTGCTAAGGAAGACAAATACTTTGCTAGCGGTACTCATACTACGCATTTTGAGCTAGATGGAATTCCTTGTAGCACGGTCATCTGTTACGACATCCGTTTCCCTGAACTAGTAAGAATGGCTGCATTACCAGGCACAGAATTATTGTTTGTGCCTGCTCAATGGCCTACGATGCGTTTACGTCACTGGCAAGTACTCAATGAAGTGCGAGCTATTGAAAACCAACTCTTTGTCTGTGCCGTAAATGGCTGTGGCACAGTGGGCCGCGTTCAAAGTACTGGTCACTCTGCAGTATATGATCCATGGGGCACCAACCTACTTGAAATGGATACTAATGAAGGCATTGCTTCCGTCGACATCGACCTCGCTGTAGTCGAAGACATTCGTAACAAAATTAATATTTTTAGAGATCGTAAACCTGAACTCTATAACCTATAACAAAAAGGCACATTGTTTTGAACTACCTCCTAAAATTAGGAAGGTCATTCGATTAACAATGTGCCTTTTATTTTTATTGAGCTGTATGTAAGAAATAGATGACTCATCCTTTAAAACTCAATAAGCTTCCACATATCCTCTGGAACTTGTTCTAGAGGTTTGTTCTTTGCCATAGCATCTTTTAGAATATCAATCGTATCTTGTACCTCTTGTTTATCCTTTGTATTTGGATCGTGTAGAACGACACGGTTCAAGGAGTCTTGCCCAAATTGTTTTAAGTATTCTTTTTCTACTTGATTAAGTTCACGACGTAAGTATTTCATAGTATATCCTCTATTTGTAAATATCTTTTCGATGTCCAACTTCTAACTCTAAAATAATACATCTATCATCATTAATATCAGCAATGATTCTATAATTACCAATGCGATAATGCCACAGCCCCGTCTTATTGCCTGTCAATGATTTTCCTGAATATCTAGGGTTTTCTACATTATCTACATTCTTGATAAGCCAATTAAAGAGATAACGTTGCGTTGATTTATCGAGTTTAGAAAATTGCTTGTCAAACCGTTTAGAAAACTCAAGTTTATAAGCCATATTTTGCACGCATTTCCGCTACAGAATAAGTAACAGGATCTTGCTTATATTCTGCTAATGCTTTTTGACCTACCTTAAGATCAAATTCATCTTCAATCTTTTCTAGTAAAGCCTTCTTAAAGAGAGTAGAAAGTGTTTCATCCATAAACTCAGCATATGTTTAAATAACTCTTCTTCTTGTTCATTTAAACGGACTGAAATATTTGCCATATAAAGCACCTCCTATGTAATACATTGTATTACATAGGGAGGTTTTAGTCTATT
>NZ_QSDY01000001.1 GCF_003463825.1 Veillonella sp. AM51-8BH | reverse complement strand
GTATACAAAATCAATTTTATCGATTTGATAAGCCACATATATCTTCTAATTTAATACCTAAAAAGTCAAGAAATATTCTGTACCTAGTAATACAAAAAACCATTTAATTTTCAGATATATAAAAATAATCCTAATGAAAAAGTGAACATATAGTTCCTAATTCATTAGGATTATTCTAAATCTTATAGATTATGCGCTAAGCAGTTGATTACATCATACCGCCCATGCCACCCATTGGAGGCATTGCAGGTGCTGCAGCATTTTCTTCTACTTTATCAGCTACGATTGTTTCAGTAGTCAATACAAGAGATGCAATGGATGCAGCATTTTGAAGTGCAGAACGTGTTACTTTAGCAGGGTCCACGATACCAGCTTTAACCATGTCGATATATTCTTCAGTCAAAGCGTTGAAACCAACACCAGCTTCTGTATTTTTAACTTTTTCTACTACAACGGAACCTTCAAGACCAGCATTGTAAGCGATTTGACGAAGAGGTTCTTCTACTGCACGTTTAACAAGGTTAATACCAGTTTGAACGTCACCAGTTTCTTCCAATGTGTTCAATGCAGGGATAATATCGATGAATGTAGTACCACCACCAGCTACGATACCTTCTTCAACAGCTGCACGAGTTGCGTTCAATGCGTCTTCGATACGAAGTTTTTTATCTTTCATTTCAACTTCTGTAGCAGCACCTACTTCGATAACTGCAACACCACCGGATAATTTTGCAAGACGTTCTTGTAATTTTTCACGGTCGAATTCGGAAGTTGTTTCTTCTACTTGTGCACGGATTTGGCTTACACGTTTAGCGATTACGTCTTTATCGCCTACACCATCAATGATTGTAGTTTCATCTTTAGTGATGCGAACTTGACGAGCTGTACCAAGATCAGTAAGTTCTACAGAATCAAGTTTGCGGCCCATATCTTCAGTAATTACAGTACCACCAGTCAAAATAGCGATATCTTCAAGCATAGCTTTACGACGGTCACCGAAGCCAGGAGCTTTTACAGCTACTGCTTTGAAAGTACCACGCAAGCGGTTTACTACCAATGTAGCCAATGCTTCACCTTCTACATCTTCAGCGATGATAAGAAGTTCTTTACCTACTTTTACCACTTTTTCAAGTGTTGGCAACATATCAGCGATAGCACTGATTTTACGGTCAGTAATCAAGATGTATGGATTATCCATTACAGCTTCCATACGGTCAGGATCAGTTACCATGTATGGGGAAATGTAACCACGGTCAAATTGCATACCTTCTACTACGTTTAATGCAGTTTGCAAGCCTTTGGATTCTTCTACAGTGATAACACCGTCGTTACCTACTTTTTCCATAGCTTCAGCAATTAAGCCACCGATTTCTTCGTCAGCAGCGGATACACTTGCAACTTGAGCGATTTCAGCTTTACCAGAAACTTTAATGGAACGTTTTTTAATTTCTTCAACCAAAGTTTTAACTGCTGTTTCAATACCTTTTTTCAAGATCATTGGGTTAGCACCAGCTGCTACGTTGCGCATACCTTCTTGGATCATAGCTTGTGCCAATACTGTTGCAGTAGTAGTACCATCACCTGCTACGTCATTAGTTTTAGTAGCAACTTCTTTAACTAATTGAGCGCCCATGTTTTCAAATGGATCTGGAAGTTCGATATCACGAGCAATAGTTACACCATCATTTGTGATTGTTGGGGAACCGAATTTTTTATCCAATACAACATTACGACCTTTTGGTCCTAATGTAACTTTTACAGCGTTTGCCAATTGATCAACGCCACGACCTAAAGCGCGACGAGCTTCTTCATTAAACAAGATTTCTTTTGCCATATGTATTACCTCCTAGATAATAACAGTATCTAATGTAAGGGAATGTATATGCCCGTAGGCAATATAGAATGTATCAATAGTATGTTTAGCTCTATACAGCTATAAATTAGCTATTATAGTACTGCTAAGATATCGCGTTCGCTAATGATCAAATGAGTAGCGCCATCGATTTCTAATTCGCTACCAGCGTATTTTGCGAACATAACAGTATCGCCAACTTTAACTTCTGGAGCTACACGTTGACCATTGTCATAAACTTTACCAGCACCTACAGCTACTACTACACCTTCTTGAGGTTTTTCTTTTGCTGTATCAGGAAGGAAAATACCACTTTTAGTTTTTTCTTCTTTTGCTTCTAAACGGATAAGAACGCGGTCAGCTAATGGTTTTAACATATGATGTCACTCCTTATTTACTAGTTATTATTTACAATTTATTAGCACTCTAAGTTACCGAGTGCTAATCACATGTATTATTATAACCTATGTCAAAATAAATGCAAGCAGAAATTTTGATTTTTTGACTTTTTAGTTTTTATTTGATATTAGACACAAAAGACTAGTATAAGTTTTGATTCTTATACTAGTCTTTGTATCTATTTTGAAACTTGATTAATTAATGCTTTACAGATATTAACAATACTATCTCGTTTCTTCATACTTAGGGCGCGAATACGATTATAGGCTTCCTCTTCTGATATAGAGTATAGCTCCATCAATATACCGGTTCCTTTTTGAATGATTTTACGATCCTCTAATGATTGTTCTAATTCAGCCATTTTTTCGCGTAGCTCAGCATCACTATGATAACGCCCTAATGCCATTTCTAAGGTTGGAACCAATTGTTCTTCACGAACAGGCTTAATTAAATATCCATATACGCCAGATTCTCTAGCCTTATTTATTAAATCCTGTTGACTATAACTTGTTAATAGAACTACAGGTGCTTCATGGTGAAAGCTAATTTGTCGTGCTGCTTCGATGCCATCTAATTCTGGCATTTTTACATCCATTAGAACAATATCAGGTTTATATTCTTTGCAAAGCTTGATGGCTTCAACACCATTAGTCCCTTCTGCCACAACTTCATGACCAGAGGATTCAATAATATCGCGTAGATCCATACGTATAAGGGATTCATCATCCACTATTAAAACGCGCATTTACTTCTCCTTCTTCATATGTATTGTCACTAGAACACCGGCATCAGTATTTTTAACAGATAGACGCCCTTTTAACTCATGGGTAACTAAATTATTAATGATAGTTAATCCTAAACGCTTATTCGAGTTAATAGAGAAATCTTGAGGTAACCCTTTTCCCGTATCAGAAAAATCTAATACAATATATTCCTCTAATTCCGAAACAGCTAGACGAATCTCCCCTGCTTTACCATCTAAACCATGTTCAAGGCTATTAGTAATTAATTCATTAGTTATGAGGGATACATAACTTGCCATATGAGAGGAAATCAATATATCTTCTCCACTATAGGTAAAGGTAACCTCTTGGTCTTGTCTGATCATACTCATGCGCAACAAACGACATAACTCGTCATAGATTGATCGGATACCAATATAATCCTCATCATAATGGGACACAATATCGTGAACCAAAGCCATACTTTCAATACGATTGATTCCCTCTTGTAAGGCTTGTTTAACTTCTGGCAGGCTAGAACGTCTTGCTTCCATACGTAGTAATCCCGCTACGGTTTGTAAATTGTTTTTTACACGGTGATGAACCTCTTTGATAATAGAATTCTTTACCAGCAATTCTTGTTGCTGCTTACTTTCACGGGTACAATCGTGAAGCACGAGGAAACAACGTGTTTCATTGCGTCCCATAGCAATAGGAATCATATGCTGACGAATTACCATATCTTGATAGATTTCTTCACTAGTGTATATCGTTCTATCATCCAACACTTGTTGTATAGCGGAAATTTTTAAGGTACTGCTATAAATTGATGACCCTACTAGTCGTCGATCAAATCCAAGCAAATCTACTAATTGTATAGCCGACTCATTACCATAGAGAATTCTATGAGAATCATCGAAGATGATTAAACCATCGAAATAAGAAATTGGCTCATACGATTGTATTTGCTCATCTGTAGCAGTTAACATGAGACGTTGCATCGTATCAGATAAGATATATTCTTGTTCGTATTGATTTTTTTTAATAGACGGAGATACTGTAAAAGCTATCCCCCCCAATAATACGACCACCATTGTCGACAACAGGAAAAACATGTTGTCGTTGATCATGCTCTACCCCAATAAGAGGTTGACCATTTCCCATCATAGAATGCCACGTATTATTTCCTTTTATTTGTCGAGTAATAACACCTTGCTCGCTCCGTTCAATGCATAGCATATCTGCACGTTGCTGCATATCACCTTGTGATTTTTCTAGAAGAGGCGTAAAAATCTGTATCCTTTGACGGGTCAATGACTCGCCAAAGGATATAAGTTTACTAATATGCTCAAGTAGTGAGGTTTGTAATGGTCCTAATGGTGTTGTATTTAAAATATCTTGACCGATATCCACAATTAATCCTCTTTCCAAGATACATGACCAATTTCAACACTTGGTTTTGCATTCAATGTTAAATCGCCAAATTTACCAGCTTGAGCCATATAATAGGCACGACAACCAATCATAGCAGCATTATCGGTGGACAGAATTTTATGAGGCTTGTAATAGGTAAAGCCTTCTTTCTTACACATAACCTCTAAGGCTTGTTGTAAGCCTTTATTAGCAGATACGCCTCCCGCAATGGTAATACGCGTTTCACCTAATGTATGAGCTGCATCTTTCGTTTTCTCAACTAATACATCAACAATAGCCTTTTGAAAGGACGCGGCAACATCGGCTTGGTTAATAGGTTCATTCTTTTGTTGCTTGCTATTTAAATAGTTTAATACAGCAGACTTTAAACCACTAAAACTAAATTCAAAATTACCAGGCTCACTTAAAGCCTTTGGAAATTCAATCGCATCTGGATTACCTTCAAGGGCAAGTGCATCAATATGAGGGCCACCTGGATAAGGGAACCCCATAACGCGAGCAATTTTATCAAAGGCTTCACCAGCAGCATCATCGCGCGTCTGACCAAGGATATCAAACTCTTCATAGCCCTTCACATGGACTAGCATGGTATGACCACCAGATACAACGAGGCTCAAAAATGGAGGTTCTAATTCTGGATTAGCTAAGAAATTAGCAAAAATATGACCTTCCATATGGTGAACTGGTACCAAAGGAATGCCTGTAGCAAAGGATAATCCCTTTGCAGCAGCTACACCAACCAATAATGCTCCTACGAGACCAGGACCATAGGTAACACCAATATGGTCGATATCTTGTAACGTTACATTCGCATCGCGTAGCGCTTGATCTATGACTGGTATAACTTGTTCTATATGGTGACGCGATGCGATTTCTGGCACAACGCCACCAAATTTTCTATGAATCGGCACTTGGCTAGAAATAACATTAGATAAAACAGTGCGTCCATCCTTTAAGACAGAGGCTGATGTTTCATCACAGCTACTTTCCAAGGCTAATGTGTAAATACTCATTCTATTTCCTCTGAAACGAGAGACATAATATAAGCATCCTCTTTTGGCTCTGAATAATAATCTTTACGAATTCCTTTAACAGAAAACCCAAGATTTCTATACATTGATAAGGCAGGCAAATTGGATATGCGTACCTCCAAGAAGATTTCGTGCATACCTCTCTTGAAACATTCATCTATTAATTGTTTAGTAAGTTCTGAGCCATATCCCTTACCACGAGCAGAAGGAATAATGGCAATATTCGTGATTTGTCCTTCATCATATACGAGCCAAGCACCAGCATAACCAACAATATGATTGTCTTCGCAAATAACCATATATAATTTATTATCTGCCCCTTCAAGTTCAGCAAGTACAGATTCTAAACTCCATGGAACTGAAAAGGACTGCTGTTCTATATCATAAATGACCTGGGCATCATCGATGGCCGCTAACCGAATCTCCATTATTCTGCTCCTGCCGCTTCAGTCACTATCACAGTAGGATTTTGGTTTAACATTTCAGGATTATCCTTATGTCGCTCCTCCCATAACACCTCTGCCTCAGAGCGACGAATATAGTAAGGAACCATATCCATTGGATCGCATATCTCTTCACGTTCTACCAATTCACGACCTGCTAATAGTAAAGAACTTGCCTTTGGAATACGTTGTGAAATATCTAGGACAGTCAAATTATTATCCCTTTCCTCTAAGAGCTTTTCAATTCGCTTGATACCATCCCCTAAGAATAGGACCTCTTCCTTTGTTTCTCTAAATTTATCTAATAAATCACTAGCAGCAATAACAAATGGCTCCTCTTTACATACTAGTTTGTTATTTTCATATCTATATAAACCAGCATATACATGCTTTTTCTGTGCATCGATAACAGTACAAATTGTACGATTTGTATATGAAACATTACGAGCTAAGCTGTCCATTGTCATCACACCATACAATGGAATTTGTAAGGCGTAAGCCATTGCTTTAGCAGTCCCCATGCCAATACGCAATCCAGTGAAAGAACCAGGCCCGATACTAACGATAATACCTTTTAACTCATTCTTTTTTACTTGAGAGGCACGCAATAACATATCAATGTGAGGTATTAGTTGCTCAGAATGAGTTAATCCAGCTTGGATAGTCAACTCACCAATAAGGTTATGTTCATCCATTAAAGCCACACTCGAAACGAGTGAGCTTGTCTCAATTCCTAACCACATATGGGCCTCCTATTTCTACTAAATCACCCTCTGAAAGGTAATCACTACCTAATGTGATAGATCGACTTGTATCATCAATGCGCGTCAAATAAATCCATAATGTTTCATCTGGTAATTCATCTGGGAATTTATCGGCCCATTCCACAATGGATACGCAATCCTCTGTATATTCGTAGAAGCCAATATTTTCAAGCTCGCTTATATCATCCAAACGATATACATCAAAATGATATAAATGTGTTCTATCCACATCATAAGTATTCATGATTGCAAAGGTAGGGCTTGTAATCTCCTCTGTAACTCCAAAGCCTTTCGCAATGCCTTGGGATAGGTGCGTTTTTCCTGTCCCCAAATCACCAATTAAGGCAATACATAAAGGTTCTCCGCTTTGTTTGGCCCATCTGCCTAATAACTGTCCAAATCGTTGTGTATCTTCTACTGTATGAGTTTCTAATTGAACATGTGCCTTATGATTCATGAAAATGATTATATCCTTTCGCTTCTATGGTCTTAATCGTTTTATCCGGTGTTACCATCTGAACATGACATGGTCCAGATATAACTTCACCGATTATAGTAATGCCAGATAAATTCTCTAATTTAGGAATCAATGCTTTAGGAGCCGTGAATACTAGTTGAAAATCCTCACCACCATATAATGCATAATCCACTGGATTAGTCTGTAAATACTTAGCTAATTCATAAGTTTCTTCATGAAGTGGAATAGCTTTTTCCTCTATAACAATGGATACGTTACTAGCCGATGCAATTTCGTTTAATTCACTACCAAGACCATCACTAATATCATTCATACTATGAATTCCCAGTTGTCTCAATTGTTGGCCTAATTCAATTTGTGGATCAGGTCGTTGATGACCAACCTTCGTCATAGCATAGCCATCTAAATTATAGGATAACGCACCTAAACCTGTGGCAGCATAACCTACATAATTTGTAATGCCCACAATATCGCCAACTTGCGCACCACTACGCATAATAGCAGTGCCAGTAGGAACCTCGCCTATGATGGTAACAGTCCACACCATAGGTCCTTCCGTACGCACCGTATCTCCACCAAGTATATTGAGATGATATCTAGCACATTGAGCTTTAATGCCTCTATAGATTTCATCTAGAATAGCAGTATCAACATATTCAGGTGCCGCCACAGATAACACTATTTGTCGAGGAGTCCCCCCCATAGCGGCAATATCACTTAAATTAGCTGTCATGAGACGATAGCCTACATCATAAGGTTTCATATAGCGAAAGCTAAAATGAACACCTTCCACCATCGTATCTGTACTAATTAGTTGATCTGTTTCATCTGTAGCACGATACACTGCGCAATCATCACCAATCCCTGTAATTACAGTGCTCGGATCATGTATTGTATCATTTTGAATGTGGCTTATGAAATTAAATTCCCCTACCTCTTTTAATTGCATATCATCACCTGGCTTCCGATTAGTATACATATTGTATTGTAACATATATAAAAGACAACAAAAATAGCAGATAGTTGATATATCACTATCTGCTATCAATGAGCCTAATATAATTATTTTTTAATTAGGTTTGTCATCCGTTTAACAGGATCTTTCGTATCAAAGGAACCTACAGTAAGAACCTTTTTACCATTATTAACGAAGAGAACGCCATTAATATTATCAAAGGATGTCAATGTATTTACAATGGCAGCCATTTGCAATTTAACAGTTAAGTCCCCACCATTACCTTTTACGAAAGCGTCATTCACTTCTACAGAAGCAATGCCGTCCTTTACAGTAACAGATGTGATTTCAATATCCTTAGAGAATACTGGATATTTTTGTGCTCTATCAGCTTTTAACATCGCTAGAAGAGCGGCTTTAGGCGTTACTTTATCCGCCTCCATCTCAACGGTTGATTGTGTTACCCCTGAGCCATCCTCTGTTGGAACAAAGAAGACCATCTTAACCTTTTCTTGAGATACTTTCGTTGTTTCTGCATCCTTATTGACTTTCGTCTCTTGCACAGGTTCACTTTTACCTGTTGTAGGAGCTTGATTAGGTGTACAACCTGCTACAAATGCAAGCAAGCCTACACAGAGGATCGACAGAACTTGTTTACGTAATTTCATCGATTAACCTCCAAAGTAACTAGCAATACCATTGGCAATGCGATTAGCAAAGTCTTCTTGTGTTTGAGGAGATTGCAATGCACGTTCTTCATTAGGATTGGAAATAAATCCAAGCTCTACAAGAATGGCAGGCATATTAGTATGTCTTAATACATACAAGTTGCCTTCTTGAATGCCACGGTCACCATTGAATCCTGGTACACTAGCAATTTGAGATTGTACCTTTTGTGCTAAACGAGCATCATTACCTGTTTTAGCATAGTAGTATGTTGCAATACCACCAACACTTGGATTGTTAAATGCGTTAATATGCACGCTGATGAGCGCATCAGAATTGCTACGGTTCGCTACATTAACACGAGCGCCTAATTCATCAACACCACTTGCATTAGGACCATATACGTCTACGTCTGTAGTACGAGTCATAAGCACTTTAGCGCCACGATTTTCTAAGGCTTTTTTCAAGTACATAGAAATCGGTAGTGTAATATTTTTCTCTTGTACACCATGTGGTCCAACGGCACCAGAGTCACTACCACCATGACCTGGGTCAATAGTAATTGTCTTGCCAGATAAACCACCGCTAATAGAATACTTACCAGATCCTGTGGGCATATTTTTCGCAGGATGTGCAGAAGGAGATGGACGTTTACCATAGTAAGCAGGTTTAGCTACCACACCTTTTTTCTGTACATCTACAACGATGCGATACGGTTTCTTATTAACCGTATCTTTCTTTAGGGAAAATACCTTTACATCACTCGTATCGATAGATGAAGGTGTCTTGATTGTTACCTTCACATCTCTGCCATCCTCTGTAAGTCTAGCAGAACTAGCTATGCTAGAGTCCATATTAATATTCGCTTTAGCAGTTTTAAGCTTTGTGTTATTTAAGGTAACAGTCGTCGTTTTCCCATCTTTGCTAATCGATGCAGATGCTTTCACAGGTGCTGATAAATCCATTACCATACGAACATATGGTACAGGTGCATCAGTTCGTGTCACCCATCGAGCATCTTCAAGATTAGCTGCCTTTGCTTGAGTCAAGAATAGAGGTAAAGCCATCAAGACAGCAAGGCACATAAAAAATAGTTTACGCAATACATTCACTCCAATCTAACTGACATACGTAGTGTCCAAACCATAGAGATGAGTCGATGATATCTTTGTGAATCAAAGTCTCATCGTTCCAATCTATCCATAAACTAATGTTAAATTATAGATAGATTATTTCATACAAACATGAAGATTAGTATACCGATTATACATATTACTATATAAAGTCTTTATACAGTAAACACAAAAATCAGTTGCTTAAAATTATTTTTTGTGCTATGCAATCGATACTAACGTCAGTTGTAATTTGCCATTCATTCCCATCCGTACTAATGTGAATACGTCCCATCGTATCTGTACGGTAAATGGCAATATTGTTCTCCTGCAAACGACGCAATGTTACATCGTGAGGATGACCATAACTATTATACATGCCATTTGAAATTAATGCACTTTCTGGTTTAATAGATTTCAAAAAATCTTCAGAGCTACTTGTGCGAGAACCGTGATGTCCTACCTTAAGAACACGAGCAAACAGTCTAGAGTTCTGCTCTTTTATGAGTTTTTTCTCTTCTTGTAATTCTGCATCACCAGTAAAGAGCATAGAGAATTTACCAAAAATTAATTTACCTACGATAGAGTTATTATTAAGATCTGGTGCCCCTTTTTTATCTGTTAAAGGTTCGGCCCATGGTGCATATACTACAAATACAGCACCGTGACCAAAATCAACTACATCTCCACTACGCAATGTGGATCGTTGGATTTTATTTTTATCAATCCATTTCTCATAGGTTTTATACATATTATTATCAACAGAAATGCCATCATCATACACATGTTCAATGGGCATAGCTTTCGCAATAGCATAGAAGCCACCCATATGATCAGCATGTGGATGTGTAATGATAATATTTTTTAACTTCGTAACACCCATAGATTTTAGCTGAGCTACAATATTTTCACGATGCTCTATGTCACCTGTATCGATCATACTATATTCATCGCCAACCTTAAGCAGTATAGCATCCCCTTGACCGATATCTAACATATATACGTCTAAATGACCTTCAGGATTCGTTTGCTTAGTATCGATAGAATAGCCTTCATTTGTACTAGAACTAGTCTGAGATGCTGCATTAGCTACATCTTTATTCGTACATCCTGCAATAGCAAAGATTGGAATACATAGCACTAATAAAAAAGCTATAAAGCGTTGTATTTTATTTGTCATCTTATTCTCCCAATAATTCACTAATGACACAGCCTATAGAAGTACTTACATCACTAGGTGTATATCCCCAAGTTTTCGTATCACTTAGTATATCTGCACTGCGGCTATGTACATAGACCCCTAAAATGGCACTATCCTGTAAGGAATAGCCTTGGCTGATAAAGCCTGCAATGACTCCGGTTAATACATCCCCCATACCGCCAGTTCCCATACCAGCGTTTCCGATAGTATTTACATATACTGTACCATCAGGTAGTGCCACAACAGAAGGAATTCCTTTTAGAACAAGTACTACCTGATGAGCCTTAGCAAATGCTCGTGCCAATGTAATATAGTGACGTTCAATCCATTTTATAGGCAAATCAATAAGTCTACTAAATTCACCTAAATGAGGTGTCATCACGCAATATGGTATCTGTCGTTCCATCTTATATATAGACTCAACCTTACCATCTCGCAATGCATCTTTATCTACAGATCCCACATGACCTAATGCATACAACGCATCAGCATCAATGACCAGAGCACCTTCATAGCAATCAATAACATGATTTACTAAATCCGGAATATCTATTGTACGACCCAAACCGGGTCCAATAGCAACTACTTGACGGCCTTCATAAATGGAATGGTTTTCATTGATAGAGGTAACCATCACTTCTGGTATGATACGTCCTTGTACTGCCCGTTTAATTATCTCAGGAACACATAATGTAACTTTACCAGCACCACTATGAACAGCAGCTTCTGCACTTAACATAGGGGCTCCCACCATATCACTAGAGCCACCAACAATTAGGGTATTTCCATTTACTCCTTTATGAGCCATTGGAACTCGATAATTAATCAGTGTTTCTGCTAAATCTGAATCAATAGTTATAGTGCTATCACGATTAACTAATACTTGCTGCCAAGGAGCTCCTAAAGGGGCAACAATAACTGTTCCTCCTATAGCCTTGCCAGGATACAACAATAAACCTTGTTTTATAGCACCAAAGGTTACCGTATAATCATAAGACAATGTGCCCTCTGAGATTTGACCAGAAGTTGCATCAACACCTGCAGGTACATCAATAGCCCACAAATCAAAATTATATTGACTACGCATAGTATCAATAACGTGCAATATATCTATTGTGGTATCTCGAAGACGTCCAGCTAACCCTGTTCCCATAATGCCTTCTACAACTATAGCTACATTTGACCAATCATTAAAATCATCAAACATATCAATGATACAGCCCATTGCTTCACATCTCTTGAGTTGAACTGCAAAAAGGTCGCTACATTTGCTCGTATCACCTACTAGTGCAATTTGTACAGGTACACCTTGCTCTAAAAGATGACGAGCTGCTACAAGGCCATCTGCCCCATTATTACCTGTGCCACAGATAAATAGTACAAAACTATTGATAGAACGTGCATTATCTAAGGAAAACAAGTCATATTGTCCCCACAAAGCATCCACAATGCCACGTCCTGCATTTTCCATTAAAATTTCTAAAGAGACACCTAATTGCTTAGGTACTTCTTGATCTATATATCGAGCATCTTCAGTTGTTAATATTTGCATCTTATGCTCCTTCAAGTATAACTGTACTCATTGCATATGCTTTGCAATGACTAATCGACACATGTGTATCCGTATAGCCTAATGTTTCATAAATATCTTTAAAAGTATCTTGTAAACGAATTAAGGGAGCCCCTAATTCATCATGACCGATTTCTATATCTTGCCAAGATCCATGACGCATTCCCGTACCTAATGCTTTAATGAAAGCCTCTTTAGCGGCATATATACCGGCATAAGACTCGTAACGCCCCTTATTTCGACTTTCACAATAATCAATCTCATGAGGCGTATATACACGGTCGCGAAATGATTGAGATTTCTCTAAAGCTTGACGGATGCGGTCAATTTCTATAATATCATTCCCTAATTTCATAATAACTCCTAAATTACCCTAATATATATATTATACACTCTTAAAGTGGATAAAAACATAGATAAAATCTAGGCATTTACAGAGAATGGCAATATGGCTAGACTGTAAATTTCTACCTTACCTTTACGGTTAACCGCCACGTACATCTGACCATTACGGTAATCCATATCCTCTACTTCCATTCCTGAAGTATAAGGACTTATATTCTTTACTATGCCTTCATTATCGACGAAAACGAAGGTCGTTAAGGTTGTAAAAATAATGTTACCATTAGCAGCATAAGCACCATTATTATTTAAGTCGGTATGCTCTGCATCAATCTTATACATTTTTACCTTATTAAAATTTGAATCATAGTAGTTAATAGTACGATGAGAATTTGTTAAAGGCACAATCGACACATATTCATTACGCTCTTTATCAAAGGCAAAATTAAATACCTTTTCTTTCAATTTAACAGGCGCTTCAACAATCATACTATCAGCTTCAATAGGTGTAACAATATATCCATCTACAACAGCATTAGTAGTATAGTAACGATTGTTATTCGGATTATAGGTTAACGTATTCATATGACCTAATAAACGTTTTTGACTATATTCATACTTAGCAACCACTTGCAATGTTGTGGGATTAATTTCATAAATAATTTGCTTTGTATTATCAGCATTTATACATGCGAGGACAAATACATCTTTTTTTGAGTTATAACAAAAGCCTTGGCACTGATTAACAGAACTATCTAATGGTATCTCCGCCAATCGTGTTAACGGCAAAGGCATTTGGACCGCACTTACAGGTTGTGCAAGCTTTGGTATATCAAAGACATTAGCAATATAATCAATCACACCGTGATCCATATTATCACCTCAATCAAACAAAAATGTATATAATCGTATATTAATTCATAAATATAAATATATAAAAAAATAGGCGGTAAGACAAAAGTCTTACCGCCTAAAGTTGGTGCCGGAGGTGGGACTTGAACCCACACGGTGTTACCCGCTTGATTTTGAGTCAAGTGCGTCTGCCATTCCGCCACTCCGGCGTCTCGGAACATTTGTTATTATACAGATATCCCAAAACAATGTCAACACATTTTTTATATTTTATCTAAAATATTTTGAACCGCTTCCATACCGATGTCACATTGTTGCTTCCACGTAAGAGCTACACCTGTTATATAGCCTTTACGAGCATATTCCACATCAGTAGGAACACTTTCAGCACCATAATCTAGCTCGCCTGCCAACCAATAGTAATCCTGCCCTCTTGAGTTAATGCGAGCATCAATAATATTGCTATAAGTTTGTAAACCTTGGCTAACCATTTTAAAATGATCCCAATCACATACGCCACGTAACGGAAAGTTCACATTTAATAGGCCATCAAAATTCCCTTTCACATAAATTTTTTCTATCAATTCATGGATAAAGGGATGCATTTCATCCCCTCGTTCAGGAGAATATCGTTCCACAGATAATGCTAACCCTGGAATGCCATAAAAACAACTTTCCATAGCAGCAGATACAGTACCAGAATATAGCACATCTGAGCCCAGATTAAAGCCATGGTTAATACCTGAAATCACAAGATCAGGCATATCATCACTCAATAAATAACTAAGGCCAAACTTCATGCAATCAGAAGGAGTTCCCGTTAGAGCATAAAGGCGAGGATTTTCATCCTCGCCATTGTACGCGTCTAATTTTAAAGGAATCTCAGTCGTCAATGCATGGGATTTAGCACTTTGCTCATTTGCAGGTGCTACAACGGTAATTCGATAATATTGACTTAAGTACGATGCAAGACGGCGTAAACCATCTGCTAAAATACCATCATCATTACACATTAAAATATGCATAGTCACTCCTACAGATTCTATTTTTTATTCTTATTCATATTGCCCATACGTGTTAATTTCACGTCATTCAAACCAACAGCTCGCGTATGAACTGTATGAGACCATTCCTTATTATGACGACGGAACCAACCTAAAATATTTACAGGAACCCAAGAGTATACAAAAATTGGATATAACAAATAGTAGAACCAAATTTTAGGTGGAACTTTAATTTTTAACAACACAATAAGTGGGAACAAATATTGACCAATACCGATAATTTGCCATACAGACATCGGCATAATTTGATATAAAATATTTGTATAAATCGGCACATATGCATTGATATATGAAAATACTAAATATATAGTTGTCAACAACAAGAAATAAGGCTGACTAACTTGTAAAATGCCATCTAGGATAACGATATTTCCTTGTTTAATACCTGCGGCAAATAATTTAGGAATATATCGATCCGCACAGTCAAATTGACCTTGTGCCCAACGTAAACGTTGTTTACAAGAAGCCATCATAGTCGTAACTTTTTCATCATACACAATGGCATCGTGAGCCCAAGTAGTTTTAAGACCATGTGTTAATAGCTTCATAGAGAATTCCATATCCTCAGTCAAGCTATTACAATCCCAGCCATATTCACGGATGATAGATGTGCGTATACACATACCAGTACCACCTAGTGCTGTGGACAAGCCAATGCGGTATTTTGCCAGATGCCACATATGATTAACCATCCAAAACATGATGGAAAATGTACCCGCAACCCAAGAGTCTGTTGGGTTTTTAGAGTTCAAATAACCTTGAATTACAGACTCACCTTTTTCAAGATGATCATTCATTTCTAACATAAATTGGGGATGTACTAAATTATCGGCATCAAAGATAAGAAAGGCATCATATTTCCGATCCATTTTTTCCACACGATCAAACATCCACCCCATGGCATAGCCTTTGCCTACTTCTTCTTTATTGAATCGTTCATGTACATTGGCACCAGCGGCACTTGCTACCTCAGCAGTCTTATCTGTACAGTTATCGGCAACAACAAAGATATCGTACAACTCATCAGGATAGTCCAAACTACGTAAGTTTTTTACTAACTCACCAACTACGGCTTCCTCATTATGAGCACACACAACGATAGCAAAGGAATTTTTAGGGGTATAGTTTTATGTACTCGAGACCGCCACATACCAATTACGGCGAGCACAAAATAATAAACCGTATAAATTACGATTATTACCTGCATAGGGATCAATATCAGATCCAGTAGGTAATTCATACTATTATCCTCCACACACTTATTTACGCACTATATTTAACGCCCCATTAACAAGGCCAAATACTACATAACCAGCAAAGATCATTACTGCCCATGTATGCCAATCATATACGAGACAAGCTATGACAAAAATAGCAGTTAGTACAATGGAAAGTTTATTAATATAGATTGCAGTTTTACCTTTGAAGTCTGGGTATTTTACTTCACTAACCATAAGGAAGCCTACACCAATCATGCAAACCAGTAATACAAATTGAGGAACCTCTACACCACTCAATACGTAGGTAGCCGCCAAGCAACCTGCAGCCGGAATTGGCAATCCTTCAAAGTAACCATGAACTTCTTCGGTTTTAATGTTAAAGCGAGCAAGACGGAATGCGCCCAATACAGCAAATACTAATAATGGTACATAGGCAATCCATCCCAAACCATAAAGCTCTTTCATATATAACATATAAGCTGGTGCTACACCAAAGCCTACAACATCTGATAAAGAGTCTAATTCACGACCCATAGGTCCTGCCACACCTAAAGCTCTTGCTACACGACCATCTAAACCATCAGCAACTAAGGATAATAGTACGCATATAGCAGCATAGAAGGTATTCCCTGTGGCAGAGAATGTGATACCTAGAACACCAAAAGCTAAATTAGCACTGGTAAACAAATTTGGAATAATAGATTTATTCATGACGCAACCTCCCGATAACAGTGTCTCCACCTGTAATATGTTGACCTTTTTCCACGAACAACTCTACATCCTTATCCATGTAGATTTCAGTACAAGAACCGAATTTAATCATCCCGTACAATTGGCCGCGTTCAAGCACGCTATCAAGGTCTGTCCAAGATACGATACGACGCGCTAAAAGGCCTGCAATTTGTGTTACCAATACGGAAGTGCGATCATTTTCAATACAAATAGTATGACGTTCATTTTCAAAACCTACACTATCTTTAAAAGCAGGCAAGAAACTGCCCATTGTGTAGTGACGGTATGTAATTTTACCATCAATAGGCGCACGATTAGCATGTACGTCAAAAACAGATAGGAAAATAGTTACTTTTTTACACTCTTTATGTAAGTAAATATCTTCGTATACATCAGAAATATCCATAATTTTACCATCCGCTGGAGATAAAATTAAATCTGGATCTTGAGGGATTACACGTTTAGGATTTCTAAAGAAATTGACGAAAAATAATGCCAGAATAAATGAAATAATCGCAATTACATAATGTCCTAAAAATCCTAATACCACCGCGATAATGAGCATAGCCCCTATCAGTGGAAACCCTTCCTTAATTATTGGTCCTGTAGGCACGATTCAACACTCCTCTATTTATTTCTAATAACGGTCCACATAAACTTCGGAATAGCCAACATGCGGCCAATCCGTTGAGGTTCTAAATATAATCGATACAACCATTCGAGACGATTGCGTTGCATCCATTCTGGAGCCCGAGGAATATTACCTGCCAACACATCAAAGGAACCACCTATGCCGATAGCAACAACGCCATCTAGGTGACTCAATTTTTCTGAAATCCATTGTTCTTGCTTTGGTACGCCTAAGGCAACAAAGACTAATTTTGCCTTAGACTCACTAATAGCTTTAACGATTTCTTGTTCCTCTGTGCTATCGAAGAATCCATCATGAATCCCTGCTATATTTAACGGTCCAACTTGGGCAGATAAATTATCAATTGCTCGTTGAGCAACACCAGGTGCTGCCCCTAAGCAGTATACAGGAATTTGCCGTTCAGCCGCAACTTTAAATAATCGTTTAGTTACGTCTACACCAGTTACGCGTTCAGGAACATGTTCACCATGACGCTCTGCAGCCCACAAAATGCCAGCCCCGTCAGGAACGACGAGACTAGCATTATTCAATATGGTGTGCAATGTAGGGTTTTCATTTGCCAACATAACCATTTCTGCATTAGCCGTGGCTACTAAATGTAGTCCCGGCTCTTCAGTTAATTGTAAAATACGTTGGACAGCCTCATCCATTGTTACACAATCGATAGGCACAGATAAAACAGAAATACGTTTATTCAATGTAATACTCCATTATCAACCACTATAATTTGGTGCTTCAACGGTAATGCTTACATCATGCGGATGACTTTCTTTTAAACCAGCCGCTGTAATTTGAATGAATTGAGTATTTTCAATCATTTCTTGGATGTTATGACATCCGCAATACCCCATACTTGCACGCAAACCACCAACCATTTGGAAAATTGTATCAGCCAACATACCTTTATAAGGCACACGACCTTCAATACCTTCAGGAACTAATTTCTTAGCTTCTGTTTGGAAATAACGATCTTTACTACCAAGTTTCATAGCACCTAGACTACCCATGCCACGGTATACTTTATAGGAACGACCTTGGTAAATCACTGTTTCTCCTGGACTTTCATCAGTACCAGCTAAAATATTCCCCATCATGACTACATTAGCACCAGCAGCAATAGCCTTAGCAATATCGCCAGAATATTTAATACCCCCATCAGCGATGATAGGAATGCCATAGCGACGACCTACTTGAGCAGACTCGTAAACAGCAGTAATTTGAGGTACCCCAATACCTGCAATAACGCGAGTTGTACAAATAGAACCAGGTCCAATACCAACCTTAACAGCATCAGCACCAGCTCAATAAGAGCCTCTGTACCAGCTGCAGTAGCAACATTGCCTGCAATAACAGGAATATAAGGATAAGCTTGTTTAATTTCTTTCAATGTACGTAGTACGCCTGCAGAATGCCCATGTGCTGTATCTACAATGATTACATCAGCCTTTGCAGATACAAGTGCATCAAGACGATCATATAAATCTTTAGACACACCAACAGCAGCACCAACTAATAGGCGGCCACTACCATCTTTAGCTGAATTTGGATATTTTGTCGCTTTTTCAATATCTTTTATAGTAATTAATCCTTTTAAGTTTCCATCATCATCTACAAGAGGTAATTTTTCAATGCGATGTTCACTTAAAATTGCTTTCGCCTCTTCAAGAGATGTACCTTCTGGTGCAGTAACAAGGGAATCCTTTGTCATGCATTCTCCGATTTGGCGAGTTAAATCAGTTTCAAAACGCATATCGCGATTTGTAATGATCCCTACTAGTTTACCATGTTCTGTGATAGGTACACCAGAAATTTTATATTTTTCCATAATTTCTGCTGCATCAGATAGTAAATTTTGAGGGCTTAAGAAAATAGGATCGACGATAACACCATGTTCAGAGCGTTTTACCTTATCAACTTCATGGGCTTGTTCTTCAATAGACATATTTTTATGGATAACACCAAGGCCACCTTCACGAGCCATAGCAATAGCCATACGGGATTCAGTAACTGTATCCATCCCAGAACTAATCATAGGGATATTCAATGTAATGTCACGAGTTAGTTGAGTTTTTAACTCTACTTGATGTGGTAGTACATCAGAAGCCGCTGGTACTAACAAAACATCATCAAAAGTTAGTCCACGCATACCGAATTTATCGTCTCTCATATTTAATTCCTTTCCGTATAATAAAACAAAACTACGACCCGCCTAGTCCATCTGGACTAGGCGGTCAGTCGTAGCTTAGCGTTCAGACCGCAAAATGCCGCCTTCCATATAATCATCTTTTTTCATATCTACGAAGATAATCTTTACTGCGTCAGCAGGTACATTAACGATATCAACCGCAGCTTTAGTGATAGCTTCACCTAATTGTTTTTTTTGTTCTTTTGTGCGCCCTTCAACGAGCTCTACATGAATAAGTGGCATATTGACCTCCATAGATGAAAATGAAATAAATTTGTTTGTTCTATTATACGGTATGAGGAACAGATACACAAGGGAAAAACCCAGATAAAATCTAATATTATCGCTACTTATGTACTTATTATTCCTACCTCTTAATTATACAATATTCTAAGAAATTTTTCACCAAATCTTTTTTCTAATTCTTCTTTCATTACAGATTCAAGTTTTTCCATTCCATATTGACTTGCAAACTCTAGTACATCCTTGCGAGCCTGTACCAATATTTCAATATCTTTAATAATATTAGCAACCCGTAAATCAGGTAATCCTGATTGAGCTAAGCCAAATAATTGACCAGAACCACGAAGCAGTAAATCTTGCTCTGCTAGTTCAAAGCCATCCTGTGTGTGTTCCATCAATTTTAATCGCTCTTGGCTCACATCATTTTTTGAATCACTTACAAGAATGCAATAAGATTGATGAGATCCACGACCCACACGGCCACGTAACTGATGTAATTGAGATAGGCCAAAACGTTCTGCTCCTTCAATACACATAATGGTCGCATTTGGAACATTAACACCAACCTCGATAACGGTAGTAGAAACGAGCAATGAAATCTCACCCCTATGGAAAGCATTCATCACTTCATCCTTTTCACTTGGTTTCATGCGCCCGTGTACAAGACCAACTTCATAGGCCTTGTAAAAGTACTCTTTTAACTCCAGATACAATTCTTTAGCAGCTTGCAAGTCTAATTTCTCAGATTCTTCAACAAGTGGGCATACTACATAAACTTGACGACCTTCTGCCATCTCCTTGCCAAAGAATGTTCTTAATCGTTCCTTATACGAACTATCTACAGCATAGGTTTTGACAGGTTTGCGTCCCGGGGGCATTTCTTTGATTAAGGATACTGCTAAATCACCATACACAGATAATGTCATGGTTCGTGGAATTGGTGTAGCCGTCATGATGAGCACGTGAGGATATGTACCCTTCTGTTGCAATCGTGCCCGCTGCTCTACACCAAAGCGATGTTGTTCATCAATGATAACAAGGCCTAAATTATGGAAGTTTACGCCCTCTTGAATAAGCGCATGAGTACCGATGATCATATGAATCGATCCATCAGCTAACCCTTCATAGATACGTTCTTTTTCTTTTTTTGTAGTAGAGCCCGTTAACAGCTCTATGGTAATCCCCAAATTACCACACACTTCTGTTATACCTTCGTAATGTTGTGCTGCCAAAATCTCCGTTGGAGCCATCAATGCCCCTTGGTACCCATTCTCGATGGCTTTCAACAAACTCAACGTAGCTACAACCGTTTTACCAGAGCCTACATCACCTTGCAATAATCGTTGCATAGGCCGTTCATCTTCCATATCGATACGAATGTCCTCTAATGCACGATGTTGATCACCTGTTAAGGAGAACGGTAAATTTTCTATACACTGAGCCATTAAGTCTCCATTAGGCCCCATCTTAGGCCCTTTATGACATTGTTCTTTATTTCGTAACAATGCCAATCCAGATTGCATGACAAATAACTCCTCATAAGCTAGTTGATGACGCGCCTCTTCATATCGCTCTGAAGACTCTGGGAAATGCATCATTTTAAATGCATCATAACGAGTCATATATTGATGTGCTTCACGAACTTCAGCAGGCAAAATCTCTAACAACTCATGATTAGCTGCAAACCAATTACGTACCGATGAGCACACCACAAATTGAGATACCCCATCTGCAAGGGCATAAATAGGAACTATACCACGATCAGGTTCTCCACCGTCTCCTAAGTTTTCTATTTGGGGTGTATTCATTTGCATAGACCCATATTGGAACTCTGCTTTACCATACGCATATAGGCGCTGACCCTTTTTGTAAAAGTTCTTCTTATACCCTTGGTTAAATAGCACAATCTTTAAAGGACCTGTACCATCTGCAATGACTACTTCTAAAATAGACAATCGGGGACGAGGACGTTTTTCTTGTACAGCAATAACATTCCCAACCACGCCACCAGTCATACCAGATTTTAAATTACCAATTCTATAAATCGTACGGCGGTCTTCATAGGTTCTTGGGAAATACGTTAACAAGGATGTTATATTGGTAATTCCCAACTTATGTAATTGTTTCTCTCGACCAGGACCAATCCCCTTTATGGTCGTCAACCGTTCATCCATAGAAACTCCTTTAAATATACGATAAACACATGAGATATATCCAATTTCTGTATATCCTTGTGTAAAAGCCCACTTATATCATAGAATATGATATATAGTATACATCATATACCTTATATTGTAGTATATTTCATAAAAAGAGCAATATGTACGATAAAAACACTTGCTTTACGCTACTCTTTATGATAATATACTTTTGTTATGTTATAGATTAAGCTTGGAGGTGGAAACTATGGCAAACCTTTGCGAAGTATGTGGCAAATCCACATCTAGCGGTATGAACGTGAGTCACTCTCACATTCGCACAAGAAAAACTTGGAAACCGAACATTCAAAGAGTACGGGCGGTTGTAGACGGTGCTACTAAAAAAGTAAACGTATGCACTCGCTGCCTTCGTTCTAATAAAATTACACGCGCGTAAAATAAAAAGTACATGTACTCTTTGGGGTTCTAGAGCCCCAAAAAAGCAGTTAGTTCATTTGAACTAACTGCTTTTTTTGTTATCTATGTACCTATTACTGAAAGTTACAAGGTAATATTTGGAATGTAATACTGTTTAAATAGCTTAATAGCATATTGATCTGTTAAGCCTGCTACATAATCCACCACATCACGGGTAGAATAAAACTCTCTTGTACTTTCACAGCCCTCCATATCGTCAGGATGTTCCATAAAGTGAGTAAATAAGTTTTTCACCACATGAGATGCCTTATTTCGATCAGGAATTAAAGCCGGCGCTAAATAAACATTTTTAAACATAAATTGACGGAATAGATTCATGGTCATCTCTATATCACTAGACATAGAAATAACAGGTTTATCTAAAGACTCTCGCACCATATCTTCAACCATGGCGGTAATCATACTAGAAGGAGTCATTCCAAAGTGCTCTCGCACTTCAAAAGGTAATTCCTCAGCCGTCAACATACCAGCGCGCTGTGCATCATCAAAATCATGACACAAATAGGCAATGCGGTCTACGATACGAATAATTTGACCTTCCAAAGTGACAGGGATATGTGCCCCTGTATGACCTACGATGCCATCACGTACAGCAGTGGTTAAATTAAGACCTTGATGGTCGCCATGCTTTTCTAAAACCTCAACCATACGCAAGCTTTGTTCATTATGATTAAAGTGACCAACCATATCACGTAACGCATATTCCCCAACATGACCAAATGGTGTATGTCCCACATCATGTCCCATGGCGATAGCTTCTACTAAATCTTCATTGAGTCGCAATGCACGAGCCACTGTACGACCAATCTGACCTACCTCAAGGGTATGAGTCATGCGCGTACGATAATGGTCACCTGGCGCAATATAAACTTGTGTCTTGTGTTTTAACCGCCTAAAACATTTACTGTGAATAATGCGGTCTCGATCTCGTTGAAAGGCCGTCCTAAGTGGATCGGGAGCTTCCTCAATATCACGGATTGCATCGCGGCTTTTAGCAGCATAAGGAGAAAGGAGTAACGCCTCCCTCTCCTCTATTTGTTCCCGTATATTCATTTACCCTCCGATGCACGGTTTTTATCGATCAATTGCATAACTAGAGATGCTGTTTCTTCGATAGATTTATTAGAAACATCTAGCACTTGGCAATGTAAACGACGCATAATAGCTTTTGCATATTCTAATTCAGATTGAATACGCTCAATAGATGCGTAATTTGCTTCGTCTTCAAGACCGATAGCACGCAAACGTTCACTACGAATATTATTTAATTTGAATGGATCAATAATAAGGCCCACGATTTTTTTTGCTGGAATTTTAAATAATTCCTCTGGTAATGGTACCTCAGGTACTAATGGCAAATTGGCAGCTTTAATCTTTTTGTAGGCCAAGAACATAGACAATGGTGTCTTACTTGTTCTAGATACACCAATAATAACTACATCGGCCTTTTCAAAGCCAGATGGATTTTTACCATCGTCATATTTTACGGCAAATTCAATGGCTTCTACCTTTTTGAAATATTCTTGGTCAAGCTTATGAACCATACCAGCTGTCATGCGAGGCTTTGTGGATGCAACAGTACCTACAGCATCGAGAACTGGGCCCATAATATCTACAGCAGGAATATTGTATTCCGCTACTTTTTCATGAAGATATTTGCGCAAAGACTCAGATACAATGGTATGACAAATAACATGATTACCACGTTTTGCATCTGCTATAACTTCATCAATTTGGCTTTCACTATCAATATAAGGAATACGAACAATTTCAATTTGTTCCTTATCATATTGACTCGCCGTAGCTCTTGCTACAGCCTCTGCGGTCTCCCCAAGGGAGTCCGATATTGCATAAATAATTTTTTCTGCCATTCTATCAACCTCAATGTATGCTACATTCTAAAAATACTTTCGCTACCGTCGTTTTAGATACACGGCCTACAACCTTTAGACGTTTCTTGTTTTCCACATCCTCGCGAACGACAACAGGTAAACAATCCACTTCATAATCTATCATCTTCTGTGCAGCCTCTACTAATGTATCAGTAGGCTCCACAGTTATAACCTTGCTCACAGGGGTCATAATCATAGATATAGGCATTGTGTGCGAATCTGTTTGCCCCATAGAGGCACGCAACAAGTCCTTACGAGATACTACACCTACTAAATAGGAATCATCACACACTAGAATAGTCCCTACATCTTCAGTAAATATAGTAACAATCGTATCATACAAACTTGTATCCCCATTGACCACGACGGCTTGAGATAATACATCACTTACCAGAAATGATTTTAATCGCTCCGCCGTTTGTGTTTCTTTTGAAAGTCCCACATAGTAGTAACCTACATTCGGACGCGCATCTAAAACACCTAGCATAGTTAACACCGATAAATCTGAACGCAATGCAGATCGTGTAACCTCTAAATGTTCAGCAATAGCACTACCTGTAACAGGTCCTTCTTCACGAACGATTTGAGCAATTTGTTCTTGTCGTTTCGACAGTTTCACACGGTAACCCCCTTTCATCTCTGTTTGTATTATATCCTAAGTTACCATTCAGAAAAAGAGGAGACCAACGGGCCTCCTCTTTCAATACCACTATATGATTACCAAGTTAAGTCATCAGTTTCTTGACGACCACGACCAGTCATAGCATCGAGCATAATTCGTTGTTCGATTTGAGCCACCATTTTCTTAGTGTTCACAACCGCATCTGGGTTAACAGAAATGGAATCGATACCACTCTTCACGAGGAATTCGCAAAGTTCAGGATACACGCTTGGCGCTTGGCCACAGATGGATACAGTTTTACCATCTTTGTGAGCCACTTCGATGAGATGGCGAATTGCTCTACGAACTGCTAGATTCCGTTCATCATAGATATGTTGAACTGTTTCGTTATCACGGTCACAGCCAAGAACGAGCATAGTCAAATCGTTAGAACCAATGGAATAACCATCTACATATTTATTGAATTGATCAGCTAAGATAATATTGGATGGAATCTCAGCCATGAGCCATACTTTGAAGTCTTTACCGCGTACAAGACCTTCTTGAGCCATTAAATTAGTTACTAATTCAGCTTCCTCTACAGTACGGCAGAATGGAATCATAACTTGTAAGTTTTTGAAACCAAATTCGTTACGTACTTTTTTGATTGCTTCTAATTCTAATTTGAAAGCAGGTGTATATTTTGGATCATAGTAACGAGCTGCACCACGCCAGCCAAGTAATGCACTGGATTCATGTGGTTCATATTTGTCACCACCGTTGAGATCACGGTATTCGCTAGATTTGAAGTCGCTCAAACGAACTACTACTTGGCGAGGAGCCAATGCTTGACAAACTTTACGCATACCTTCTGCCAATGTATTAACTGCAAAGTCACTGCGACCAGTTTCAATAAGGTGTAATGGGTGTTCGTGAATGAAAGTAGTCCAAATGAACTCTTCACGCATTAGACCAATACCATCACATGGTAATACACCAAGTTTTTCAGCTAAATCAGGATTGCCTAAATTCATGTAAATTTTAGTGCCTGTTACAGGAACATATTCAGTTGCAACACTTGCAGTAGCTTGTACTTCTGGCTTTTTAACGATATCTTCTAATACACCATCGTATACGATACCATTTGTAGCATCAACAGTAATCATTTGACCATCTTTAATGGATGTTGTTGCTTCATGGCTACGGCTCTTAGTACCTACGATACAAGGAATACCAAGCTCACGGCTAACGATGGACGCATGACAAGTCATACCGCCAGCATCAGTAACAATAGCTTTTGCCTTTTTCATAGCTGGTACCCAGTCAGGAGCCGTCATAGCAGTGACAAGGATTTCTCCTTCTTTAAATTCATCAATATCCTCAGGATTGATGATAACGTGAGCTTTACCTGCTGCATTACCAGGGGAAGCTGGCAAACCTTTTACAATAATTTCACGATTACCTGCATCTAATGTGCTAGGTTTTTCAGTTGTTTTTGGTTTTTCTTTACGGGACCAAACTGTTTCTGGACGAGCTTGTAAAATCCAAATTTTACCGTCTCGTTCATCTACGCCCCACTCCATATCCATGTAACAACCATAATGTTTTTCGATTGCTTTTGCGTATTTAGCAAGCTCCAAAACTTGAGCATCTGTAATAACTTGTTGTTTAGCTTCATCTGCTGGAACAACTTCTTCAACACAGTCGCCGTCAGCTTTACGAACTAAGCGGATATGTTTGTCATTAATCATGCGGTCTGTAATTTCCATTTTATCTTTATCTACATGGAAATTATCTGGTGTAACTGTACCTTGTACAACGTACTCACCAAGACCCCAAGAACCTTCGATAAGGATGTTGTTATCGTTACCTGTTACAAGGTCAACAGTGAACATTACGCCAGCAGCTTTAGAGAATACCATCATTTGAACGGCAGCACTCAATGCTACTGTCATATGATCGAAACCTTGTTTTACACGGTAGTATGTAGCACGATCTGTGAAAGTAGATGCATAACATTCTTTTACTTTCTCGATGATAACGTCAGCACCACGTACATTTAAATATGTATCTTGTTGGCCTGCAAAGCTTGCATCTGGCAAGTCTTCTGCTGTTGCACTAGAACGAACTGCTACGAATGGATTTTCTTCGTTTACTTTTTTACCAAGTTCTTCATAAGCATGACGGATAGCATCTGCCAATTCTTTTGGCATTTCTTCTTCGCAAATCATGCGGCGAATTTTAGCACATACTTCACGCAATAATGCAGAATTTTCTACATCATCTAACGCATCAAGTTCAGCGCGGATTTTATCTTCCAAACCTGTTGCTTTCATAAACTCACGATAACCATGAGCAGTTGTAGCAAAACCGTAAGGTACAGGTACATTAGTGGAGGATGTCAATTCCCCTAAGGAAGAAGATTTACCACCAACTAAATTAACATCTTCACGTTGTAATTCATCAAACCAAAGTACGTATGCTGTTTCGCGATTCATGTGAGAACCTCCTAGTCAATTAGTGCAACACATTAAACCTTTTACACATAAATAGTATACCTTAATTTAAAATCTGTCAATTTATATGAGGGTTATTATGCAAATAAATCTCCCTATATATATCTAAAAAGTTTTTCAGCACTCGCCCCGTTAGTCCCCATATGGTGTATTGTTCATAGGGATAGAAATAGACGGAGTAGTTTTGTCTAATTTTCCAGTCAATGTTGTAGCCTTCTAATAAATGGAATGGAAAGTCCTTTAACGGTCTTGTAGCTATATCTAGATGACCTACAGTTGGCTCCATGTCTAATAGATATTGTAATGGAACGGTGAATACCTCTCCTACTTCATCAGGATTTGGTTTTAAATCACTTGTATGTAAACGTACGGCTACAGCATATAATTTGACACCTATCGCAGATACGAGACAGTCTAAATTACCAAGTAATTCAATTTGATCTAAATCTATGCCCAATTCTTCAGAGCACTCACGCATGGCAGCATGGGCACTGCTTTTATCATTAGGTTCACAGTGGCCACCAGGAAAGCTAATTTCACCAGGCTGACGGCGTAGCTTATTACTGCGTACAGTAAATACTACGTGATCTTCCCCATCGATTTCTAATAATGGTACTGCTACGGCAGCAGTTATAACATCGATATCGGTAAGAACAGTATATTCTCGTTTTTCTAGGAAATTAGATAGTTTCTTGTCCATATATAGTCCTCTTACTTTACAGTTAAATTTATATGCTATCTGTATAAATGTTTTATATATCAAATTTGTACTTTATATTTATCTTTTATATTCATTATACATTAACTTGTACCTAAATTTTGGAGTTACTATTAATAGATACAATAGAGGAAAATCTTATAAAAAAATGGACAAAAAAACTGTGATGAGGTTTCTACCCCATCACAGTTTTATATTAGTTAAATTTAATTTTTACGAATTTACGTTTACCAACTTGAACGATCATGCCCTCTTCAAGGGTAAGGTTTTCTTCTGTATATTTTTCACCATTTACTTTGAAAGCACCGGCTTTAATAGAGCGACGTGCTTCACCATTAGAGGCAGTCAAACCAGCATCTGTACAGAATTGTGGCACAAAGATTGGTTCTGTTGGCGCATCCATAGCGTATTCAGGAATATCTGTAGGCAATGCGCGTTGTTGGAATACACGTTTGAATTCCTCTTCTGCCTCAAGAGCAGCCTCTTCACCATGGTACAAACGAACGATGGTACGAGCTAATTGCATTTTAGCGTCACGTGGATGTAATTCACCACTTTCAAGACGTTTTTCCATGTCCTCTTGTTCTTCAATTGGCATATCTGTAACGAGCATGAAGTAGCGCATCATCAATTCATCAGGAATAGACATTGCTTTACCGTACATTTCTTTAGGTTCTTCGTCGATACCGATGTAATTGCCTAAAGATTTACTCATTTTTTGAACACCGTCAAGGCCTTCAAGCAATGGCATTGTGATAACAACTTGAGGTTCTTGACCTTCTAATTCTTGTAAATGACGGCCCATTAACAAGTTGAAAGTTTGGTCTGTACCACCAAATTCAACGTCAGCATGTAATGCTACAGAATCTTGACCTTGCATCAATGGATACATAAACTCATGAACACCAATAGCACGACCTTCTTTAAAGCGTTTATTGAAATCATCGCGTTCCATCATACGTGCTACAGTATAAGAGCTTGCCAAACGTAGAACATCCGCAAAGTTCATAGATTCTAGCCATTCACTATTGTCGCGGACGATCGTTTTTTCAGGATCTAACACTTTGAAGATTTGTGTTTTATAGGTTTCAGCATTTTTCAATACTTCTTCTTTTGTAAGTGGTGGACGAGTTACACTTTTACCAGTAGGATCACCAATACGCGCAGTGAAACCGCCGATAACGATCACTACTTGATGACCAAATTCTTGGAACAAACGTAGTTTACGAAGTGGTACTGTATGGCCTAAATGAATATCTGGCGCTGTTGGGTCCAAACCTAATTTTACAACTAAAGGTTTATTTTCCTTAATAGATTTTTCTATTTTCTTTACAAGATCTTGTTCATTAATTAAATCTGCTACGCCGTGTTTAATTTGGCGCACTTGTTCTTGAGCACTAACCATGATAATCCTCCTCGAAATACTATTGTTTTAGTATACCATTATCTAAAAACTTTCACAATTATATATATAGTATTGGTTTTAAGCCATATATGATATAATATTTATAACTGCGTAATAGAATTTACGTTATATTTACTAACAAAAGAAAAAAGAGGTGACTCTATGAGTAATAACTCAAATGCGAGAAGCAGCCGCCGTTCTAATGGTAGCGGCGCTACACCGAAGAAGACAAGTCCGAAGCGTCTATTTTGGATTTGTGCCCTTCTCCTTATACTCATCGTAGCCGGAGGTGGCTGTGGTTTCATCAGTGCTACACTGTCTAACCTACCAGATGTATCCAATGTACGTCCTTCTGCATCGTCTCAAATTTACGATGTCCATGGTAATCTCATCACAACGGTTCATTCCACAGAGAATAGATTACCAGTACCTTTAAAAGATGTACCAAAGGATTTACAAAATGCCTTTGTTGCTACTGAGGACTCTCGCTTCTATTCCCATCACGGTATCGACCCTGTTGGTATCTTGCGTGCTGTATGGGTTAACATTGTTCATAGTGGCGTATCTGAAGGTGGTTCTACAATCACTCAACAGTTAGCGCGTAATGCATTCTTATCTCAAGACAGAACATTTAAACGTAAAATTTCTGAAGCATTGCTAGCACTTAAAATTGAACAACATTACACTAAGGATGAAATCCTTGAAATGTACATGAACCAAATTTACTTTGGCCAAGGTGCATACGGTGTACAATCTGCAGCTCATGTATACTTTGGTAAGGATGCTAGCCAATTAACGCTAGCTCAAGCAGCACTCATTGCAGGCTTACCACAAAGTCCTAACTACTACTCTCCATTCAATGATTTGGAAGCTAGTAAAAAACGTCAAGCTGTTGTATTAGGCCAAATGGTTAAATACGGTTACATTACACAAGAGCAAGCTGATCAAGCACGTCAAGCAGATTTAGGCTTAGTGGCAAAGCAAGAACAAACGCATGAAAAATCTAATGCATCTTACTTCATTAACTATGTTATTGCACAAGTTTCTGAAAAATATGGCGACGATGCAATCTATAAAGATGGTTTAAAAATTTATACAACTCTTGATATGGATGCACAAAATGCAGCTGTAGCAGCAATGCAAAACTTGCCTAATTACTACACTGATAGCAATGGTTTACATCAACCACAAGGTGCTATCGTTGCTATGAACCCTCATAATGGTTACATTATGGCTATGGTTGGTGGCCGCGGTGATGATGCATTTAACCGTGCTACACAAGCAGAACGTCAACCAGGTTCCGCTATGAAGCCATTTGTATATTTAGCAGCTATTCAATCTGGTAAAACTCCTGGTTCTATCGTAGATGATAGCCCTGTTACATTTGGTAACTGGAGCCCTAAAAACTATGAAAATGACTTCGTAGGTAATATTACATATCGCTATGCATTACAACATTCTCGTAACGTAGCTGCCGTAAAAGTTGCTGATGAAGTAGGCATGTCTAAGATTATTAAACTTGCCAAAGAAATGGGTATCACTACTCTTACAGATCAAGATAATAACTTGTCTACTGCACTTGGTGGTTTAACTCATGGTGTAACACCTCTTGAAATGGTTCAAGCTTATGGTGTACTCGCTAATGGTGGTATCAAGGTTCAACCTACGGCAATCGTTAAAATTGTAGACCGCAATGGTCAAGTTGTGGAAGAAAACTCCATCCAAGAAAAACGTGTTGTAGATGAAAAAGATGCAGCTATCATTACAAATATGCTAGAATCCGTTATAAATGGCGGTACTGGTGGTAATGCCGCAATCGGTCGTCCTGCAGCAGGCAAAACTGGTACAACAGATGATTCCAAGGATGCTTGGTTCGTTGGTTACACGCCTGATTTAGTAGCTGCCGTTTGGATTGGTGATGACTATGGCTCGGAAACATTACGAGGCATCACCGGTGGTGACACACCTGCTATTATGTGGGGCCAATTCATGGCAAATGCGCTTGCCAATACCCCTGCTTCTGACTTCTCCGTTCCTGCTAGCGCTCAATCAGCTGTTTCTGAAGGTTATTATAATCCTGTAAAAGCACAGCCTAAAAAAGAAGCTGCTAAGGACGAAAAAGCAGACAAAAAAGACGATAAAGACAAATCGAAAGATGAAGCTGTAAAAGATGACAGTGGCTCAAAAGATGATGCAACTGAACAGAAATCTAATTCATCCAAAAGTAAAAAGTCTAGTAAAAAAGATCGTTAATCTAATACTCTAAAGGAGCGGAACATGTGTTCCGCTCCTTTCTTTTACGTAAAAAGGTAGTAAGTTCTAAGAACTTACTACCTCTTCTATTTCTATATATGTATATGGCTATACCCCATAACCAATTTGATATACGATAATAATTTACTGTATTATCTATAACTATATCACTATTGTGTAGCTTTATTTCAGAACTACATTGGTAGCCCCTGCACCACCTTCGTCATAGCCTGCTGTTTCAAAATGAGCCACATGCGGTAAGGTGCGCAAATATTGATGTACACCTTCTCGTAATGCACCAGTCCCCTTACCGTGAATAATGCGCACTTGATTAACACCACCAAGTAAAGCTTGATCAATAAATCTACCAACAGAAACTGTCGCTTCATCTACCGTTTGTCCAAGAATATTAATTTCAGTACGAACCTCTTTTTGGCGTTGTACGGCAGAGCCACCCATACGTTTTCTAGTTTTAGGCATAGCCGCTTTTTGTTCACGTTCTAGTTTATTGCCCTCTTCACGTGTGGTAGATTGCAATTCATTAACCTTAACTGTTGCAGTTAAGCCATTAATATCTACATTTACACGATTGCCATTGATAGCTAATACGGTACCTAATGAACGTAAAGATGTAACATATACTGCTTGGCCTACCTTAATAGCATCTGCCGTCAAGGACTTACGATCATCATCTACTGGGGCTTCTGGTACATGTACATTAGAAATGCCCTTACGTGCAGCATTAATAGCAGATTGACGCTTATCCTTATTTGTTTCGGAGAATTGCGATTTCAATTGCTTGATAATCGCTTCCCCTTCGACGCGTAAACTACGTTTCATAGCTTCTGCATCTGCTTGAGCCTTGGCTAAGATTTGTTTACGTTTTTCATTAAACTGTTTCTTTTCCTTCTCTAATTGGCCGCGCATGCGACGTGTTTCATCAAGCTCTTTCTTTAAGGCTCTTTCACGTTCAGATGCCTTACGAAGTTGCTCATTCAAATCTGAAAGAACTTCTTCCATTTCATGGCTACCAAATTGAGATTTATACTCTGCCGCGCGCGTTACGATATCTTTTGGTAAACCTAAGCGGGCCGCAATACTCAATGCATGGCTACTACCTGCTACACCAATATGAAGTCGATACGTTGGCTTTAAGGTACGCTCATCAAATTCTACATGGCCGTTTTCGATTCCTTCTGTATGGTATGCATAGTTTTTAAGCTCATTATAATGGGTACTTACCATCATAAGAGAACCTTTTTTACGGAAGAACTCAAGGATAGATACAGCAAGTGCACTACCTTCCTCTGGATCTGTACCAGATCCAAGCTCATCCAGCAATACCAAGTCATTTGGGCCACAATGTTTAATAATGGAAATAACTTGTGTCATATGAGCAGAGAACGTACTAAGGCTAGCCTCAATACTTTGTTCATCCCCAATATCGGCAAAGATATTTTGGAATATAGGCAACATTGAGCCGTGGTCTGCAGGAATAAATAGACCACATTGGTTCATTAAACTCAATAACCCTAATGTTTTAAGGGATACTGTTTTACCACCTGTATTAGAACCAGTAATCAATAAAATACGGTAAGATGTACCTAATTGAATGTTTGTAGGCACTACTACATTTGGTGGAATTAATGGGTGTCGAGCTCTCATGAGATTAACTGTTCTATCAGTACTCAAGATAGCTGGTACACCTTTATAAGAAATAGCAAGGCTCGCCTTACCATATACAAATTCGATATGGGATACCTTTTCACAAGCATCCATCAAATCATTACTATGTTGTTTTACAAGGGCTGATAACTCACGGTAAATACGCAATACCTCTTGCTCTTCACCAATCAACGCCTCTTGTAATTCATTATTTAGATTCACCAAGCGCATCGGTTCAATATAGAGTGTTTGACCCGTTGCAGAACGGTCGTGAATAAGACCATCAAAATATTGGCGATATTCCTGTTTTACAGGGATTACGTAGCGATTGTTACGCTGTGTAATGATCGTTTCTTGGAAATACTTCTGATTATCCTTGTCGTGCAAGATAGCTTGAATATCATTTTTGATCTTTTCCCGAGTTTTAATAATCGTATTTCTTAGGCTCGCCAACTTAGGAGATGCTGTATCAAGCAATTCCCCTTTTTCATCAAAGACGCGTTTAAAGCGATTTTCAATGCGATCTGTATTTGGCATATCCTGTACCCATAAGGATAGCAATGGATATTCCATATATTTCGTTCTAAAGAACTTTGTCATTCGCTTATAAGCACCAATGGTTAAATAAATATCCCACAATGCTTCACGAGTAAGGACAAAGTCTTTACGACTCTTTTTACAGGATTCGCGAATATCTCGCGTACCGCCTAACGGTTGTTCTATCTCAGTTTGCAAAGAACGCATGGCTTCTGCCGTTTCATCAAGGTTCTCTTGAATAGCTTTAGCATCCGTCATTGGTTCAATATGCATAGCTAATTCTTTAGCAATGGTAGAACTACAATGTTGTTGTAATTGTTCTTTTATATGGTGAAAGTCTAATACATCTTCGTTAAACAATGTACTACCTCTTTTATAAAATACCTCTAAAATAGTGGCCCCTTGTAATAGGTGTATCATCTTTGCCTACACTCTTTGGCGGAGCCTCTTTTGTTCCATTTTGAATGGATACATAATCTGCTACAATGGTACGCAACCGCTTTGGATCCATATGACGTCCATCGATGCGCAAAATATGTAGCCCTTTTCGATGTAACTCTGGTACGTAGGCACGCATGTCCATCTCATGACTGTTCATGATGTGCATGCGGCAATATGGATCTGTGCGAAGTGGGAATACTTCCCCTTTACGGTCCTTTAATGCGTAATCTTCTGTTACGCACGGCATTGGACAGTTTTCTTTTTTACCTGTCCCTACAAAGCTAGCGATGGCACAGTATTCAGAAATCATCATTTCCGTATAACCATGTACCATTATTTCTAATGGCAATTTAGTAGATTTTTGCAAGTTAACAAGTTGTGCCAAAGTTAACTCTAATGATGGTGCTATGCTACTCATATTAAAGTCTTGCCATACTTGTAGTGCAGAGCCGTTAAATATGTTAAGACCTGTATCAGCTTCAATAGCACCTGTATACCCTAAGTCACGAAGCCACAATAACGCTTGAGGGACATGAATAGAAATACTATCTGGTTTCGCCTCAACTATAGCCTTAAGGGTATTCATATACGCCTTTACTTCATCATCTTTCACAACCCGAGGGTAGCAAATACACAAAGTACATTATGGTCTTTGCAAAGCTTAGCTACTTGCTCGTAGATGCTAAGTTCATAAGGCTTACGTTGTAAACGGTCACCACCGAAGATAATCTTCTTAGCGCCCCCTTCAATAGCTGCTTTCACAGCCTCTAGCTCATCAATGCGAGCACTCACCATAGGCTCAGAATATTGGACCTTACCCTTAGCAACCATAGATGACATATCTTGAGGCTCTACAGCCAGCTCAGCCCAAGCCGTTTCATGGTTTGTAATCAATAAGTTTTCTAGTGCTTCTACAGCATCTCGGCGCAATGCATTTAACACACTAGCTGGCCACATATAAGGGCCATCAGGAATAGACATAGAGCCAAGCGTAAACAATGTATTGCCTAATCTACCTACTTGGTCTGTCACCTTCTCTAATGTAGTCGGTTTGTTATTAGCATAAACAGGTTCAAACTCATTAGATACTGTCACAGTACGACCATCATTTAATACAAAGGTAAGGTCTGTGCAAGGTTGTTCTCGGTCTGTATTAATAGATAGATAACCATGTACCTCTAATTTAGCACTAAAATCTTGTAAGCCTCGTTGCTTTTGAGATTTTGGCGTAGATGCTAAAAATACTTGTCCCGCTGCAAACCCTTCATCAGGTTTGCCTACAAAATGCTTTTCATCCATTAAGGACCAATTCTGATCTATTTGATAATACGTAATACTACCAGAATCTTGCATTACCTTTAAAAGTGATCCTTTTTCAATCGGTTCTGTTAGGAATAAATGAACTTGTCCCTTTTTGACCTCTGCTTTACCAATTAATTTGCCTTGATTATTTGGAGCTACAACAGTCATCATAGATTTCCCTACATGGTCTGTTAAATAATCTGTAGAGAAGCCACGATTAAACCCAGATGCCAATGCATCGGCATCAGCAGCATCCATATGAGCTGTATCTAAAATATGACGATAAGTCCCAATGACTTGGCGCACATAGGAAACCTTCTTCATACGTCCTTCTACCTTAAAGGATGTAACACCGGCAGCTACGAGCTCATTCATATGCTCACTATAGTTAAGATCCTTTGGACTTAGTAAATAGGCTTCGTGTTTAGGTAGCAAACTAGTACCAGAAGAATCCAATAGTTCATAAGGCAACCGGCAAGGTTGTGCGCAAGCACCACGGTTACCACTGCGACCACCGATGAAGGAACTCATCAAGCATTGGCCAGAATAGCATACGCATAAGGCACCATGTACAAAGACTTCAATTTCAGCTGTACAGTTCTTACAAATATGTTCAATTTCTGGGAGACTCAACTCACGAGCCAATACAACACGGGTAAAACCGAGACTTTCATAAAAATGAACAGCATCTAATGTAGCCGCCGTCATCTGCGTACTGCCATGCAAGTGAAGTTTAGGAGCCACTCGTTGTGCCAATTTGGCAACTGCTAAATCTTGAACGATAATAGCATCCACACCGATGCGCTCTAAGTCCTTCAAATAAGCCTCGAGAGCCTTTAATTCGGAATCACCTATGAGGATATTTACGGTTACATATACGGACACATCTAAAATATGAGCTAAACGAATAGCCTCAGCCAGTTCTTCAATGCCAAAGTTTGCTGCATGAGCACGAGCATTAAAGCCTTTACCACCAAGATAAATAGCATCAGCCCCAGATTCCAAAGCGGCTATAAAGTTTTCCATCGTACCGGCAGGAGCCAATAATTCCATGGATAATCCTTTCTACCTAACTAAAGGTATAACTATAGTACTAAAAGGGTTTACCATATGGTAAACCCTTTCAATATACTGCTTGAGATTAACGTAATCTGCAGTTAATTTCTGCTAATGCATCGATAATAGCTTGAATGTTACCATCAATATCTTCATCATTCAACGTGCCTTCCATAGAGCGGAATTGCAAGTTGTATGCAAGACTGCGGTAACCAGCTTCGATATGTTCACCTTCGTAAACGTCGAAGATAGATGCACTTTCTAAATATTCACCACCATGCTCTTTAATGATAGATAAAATTTCGCCACTAGATACGGACACAGGTGCTACAATAGCAAGGTCACGGCTAGTACCTGGGAATTTACTGAAAGATGTATAGCGGAATGGTGGAATCGTTAAGGATAATACTGCTTCCAAATCGATTTCAAACATGTATACTTTTCCTGGTAAATCAAAGTTTTTGCTCACTTGTGGATGTAATTCACCATATTGAGCAATCATTTTACCATCAACTACGTATTGAGCACTTACGCCTGGGTGGAAGTAAGGTTCAGTGCTACGATTAATTTCGTAGCCTGTAACGCCTAATTCAGCTAACAACGCATCTACAATGCCTTTTACATCATAGAAATCTGTAGTGCGTTCTGCTTGGTTCCAGCCAGCTTGGTTTGCCTTGCCCATCAAGATACCACAAGCCATAGGGCGTTCATGAGGTACCTCTGTCAAAGGCAATGCTTTTGGTTCATATACATTCGCTGTTTCAAACAACCAAAGATCCTTATTTTGTTGCGCAATATTGCGTTTGGCAGCTTCGATAACAGCCGGCACCAATGTAGTACGCATATAAGGGAATTCTTCGGAAATAGGATTCAAAATTGGAATGGCTGTATAACGGCTATCCCCTTCAGGAAGCATCATATTGGAAAGGCCATCTTTATGCATAAAGCTAAATGTAACGATTTGAGTCATACCCAATTTAGCTAACGTATGTGTTACCTCTTTCGTAAGAGCTTTCTTAGGCGTCATACCACCAGAGGACAATACGGCTACAGGAATTGTAGGAGCAATATTATCATAGTTATAAATACGAGCTACCTCTTCAGCGATATCAGGCATTACTGTTACGTCACCGCGCCATGTTGGAACGAGGGCAGATAATTGGTCCCCTTCTTCAGTTACAACGAATTCAAGAGCAGTCAAAATGCGAACCATTTCGTCTTTTTCGATATTTGTACCCAAGTAATCGTTGATTTGTTTTGCTGTGAAAGTAACTGTATGTTGCTCTACAGGGTTCTTGTATACATCGATAATGCCTACATCAACTTTACAGGATGGGCAAATTTGCTGCAACAACTGTGCTGCTCTATCGATAGCATAGGCAGTGTATTTATGGTTTACACCACGTTCAAAACGTCCAGATGCTTCAGAACGCATACCAAGCGCTTTTGCAGTGCGGCGAATGGATGGTCCATTAAACACAGCCGCTTCAAGCATAACAGTAGTAGTTTCATTTGTTACTTCACTATCAAAGCCACCCATGATACCAGCTACACCTACTGGGCGTTCTGCATCGGCAATAATAAGCATAGAGTCATTCAATTCACGTTCAGAACCATCAAGTGTAACAAGAACTTCACCATTTTTAGCACGTCTTGCCACTAGTTGATGACCTTTTACATGGTCATAGTCATAGGCATGCATGGGTTGACCAAGTTCTAACATAACATAGTTTGTTACGTCTACTACATTATTAATAGGACGAATGCCGCTGTTACGCAAACGATTTTGCATCCACAATGGGGATGGTTCAACCTTTACATCTGTAACGATACGAGACATGAATCGTGTGCAAAGATCATCCGCTTCGATAGATACAGATGCTTTGCCTTCAATGGACTCACCATTTTCGTTAACCATGATAACAGGGAATAAAGCTTTTTGATTTGTCATTATGCCGAATTCACGGGATAAACCAACCATGGAGAAACAGTCCGCACGGTTTGCAGTCAATTCAAATTCATATACTGTATCGTTTAAGCCTAATACATCTTTTACATCAAGGCCGATTGGTGTGCCTTCAGGAAAGATATAAATACCTTGTGCTTCTTCTGGCAATACTAAATCGCTGGAGATACCAAATTCTGCAACAGAACAGAACATACCTTCAGATACCTCGCCGCGCAATTTACCTTTTTTAATTTCTGTTCCATCAGCTAAGCGAGATTTATGGTACGCTACAGGTACGATTTGACCTACCGCTACATTTGTTGCTGCTGTTACGATTTGTTTTGTAACAGGCTCACCTTCTTCAGTAAGGCATTCAACTTGACATACTTGTAATTTATCTGCATCTGGATGTTTCGTAATTTCAACGATTTTACCAGTATAAATTTTCTTAATGCCATTATCCATAGCAATGACATCTTCTACAGGAATCCCTGCTTGTGTTAATTCATCGGCCAATTCTTGAGCAGGACGATTCATATCCACAGGCACGTATTCGTTCATCCACTGTAAACTTGCTTTCATGAGTTCCTCCTAAAATTGTTCCAAGAATCGTACATCATCTTCAAAGAATAGACGTAAATCATTAATGCCATATAAAAGCATAGCAATACGTTCTACGCCCATACCAAAGGCAAAGCCTTTAACCTTTTCAGGATCGTACCCATTAATACGCAATACATCAGGATGAACCATACCACATCCTAAGATTTCAAGCCAACCTGTATGAGAACATACACGGCAACCTTCACCACCACACATTACACAGGAAATATCTACTTCTGCAGATGGTTCTGTGAATGGGAAGAAGCTTGTACGGAAACGTACCTTTGTTTCATCCCCATACATGTGACGCAAGAAGGACTCTAATGTGCCTTTCAAATCAGCAAATGTAATATGCTCATCGATGATGAGACCTTCCACTTGATGGAATACTGGAGAATGTGTTGCATCATAATCCCAACGATAAACCTTACCAGGCGCAATCATACGGATTGGGCTGTTAGGCTCATGACGTTGCATTGTACGAGCTTGTACTGGAGATGTATGCGTACGCAATAAGAAGTTTTCTGTAATATAGAAGGAATCTTGCATATCACGTGCAGGATGGTCTTTAGGCAAGTTTAAGCATTCGAAGTTAAAGTAATCCTGTTCAATTTCTGGCCCCTCTTCAACGGTATACCCCATTTTCATGAAGAAGTCCTCAATCATTTCATTAACCTTAGTTAATGGATGGATATGACCAGCTTTTTGTGCACGACCTGGCAATGTAATATCGATGCGTTCTTGTTCTAAACGAGCGTTTAACTCTGCCGTTTCCATACGAACTTTAACCGTATCAATTTCGGCTTCTAATGCTTCACGAACAGCATTAACGAGGGCGCCAGCTTCGGGCGTTCTTCTGGAGATAATTTACCAAGACCTTTTAGTAATGCCGTTACCTCACCTTTTTTACCTAAATATTTAACGCGTATATCTTGCAGTGATTGTATATCTGTCAACCCTTTAATCGCATCAAGAGCTTCAGCCTTAATCCGTTGTAATTCTTCTTTCATTAAAGCATCCTCCTATATTTAAAAGTCTAAACTATATTATACCAAATCAGGGTTGTCTTCTTCAATAAAACGCCATGGTAATTCAGGTAATGACTTCTCTTCTAGTACAAAAAATGTACCACGTGCCAAGTGAACAAGTTCACCTAACTCATTATAGATACGTGCTGTAGCAACCATAGTTGTTTTACCATTATGCTCTACATTGGCTACACCACGCAATACAGTACCACCCTTAACAGCTTTCACATAGTTACCATTAAGATCAATAGTGCTAACAGATTTGCCCAATGTGAAACAAGCGGTCCCCATTACACTATCTGCTAAACCAATACAAACGGCACCATGTAAATCCCCTCGGAAATTACAATACTCTGTATCATTTGTTTGTAAGGTCATTTCCGCATGACCTGGTTCAACTGCTGTAATTTCAGAATCTTTTACCCAAGAAAATGGATTCTGATTTCGTAATTCGTTGAAATATTCTAACAATGTTGTAGCCATAAGTTTCTCCATTCAATATACTTACCCGTAGATTAGGTAATCTACATATCCCGTTTATTACAAATTGCTTGCATGAAAATTTCATAAGTATATAGCACAAATTACATACAAGCATATAAAAATGGTGCGTTACATCATACATATTGTATCATGCAACGCACCATATGCGAATAACTCTATCTATTTATTAGTATGTTCTTAAAAATAGAAACTTACAGTTTAAGACTATTCATAATGTAATGCATCAATTGGATTAAGTTTTGCCGCCTTGCGAGCTGGATAAATACCAAAGATCAAACCTATTGCCATAGAGAAGGCAAAAGACATTACAATAGTTGGTACAGATATAACCGTACTCATACCCGAAGCCATGCCAATCAGCTTAGATGAGCCTATGCCGAGTATAATCCCTATAATGCCCCCCATCAGACTGATAACAACAGCCTCGATAAGGAACTGTGTAACGATAACACTATAAGTTGCACCTAAAGCCTTACGCACCCCAATTTCTCTTGTCCGTTCTGTTACTGATACGAGCATAATATTCATAATGCCAATACCACCAACAACGAGCGAGATAGCAGCTACAGCACCAAGGAATAATGTTAATGTTCCTGTAGTTTCCTCCATAGTTTCCATGATGGAGTTCATGTTCTGAATATTGAAATCATCTAGATTAGTATCCTTGATTCCATGACGTACGCGCAACAGGTTTTCAATATCGGATTGTAAACGATCGATACCGTTTTCATCCTTACCTGTTACGTAGATCATTCGAAGATAATCAACACCTTCTACCCGTTCCATGGCTGTAGTATACGGGATAATAACCATATCATCTTGGTCATTACCCATAGCACCACTACCCTTACTATTAAGGACACCAATGATACGGAACGGAATGTTTTTAACACGAATTTCTGCACCTACTGGATCTTCATCACCAAATAGATTTTTAACAACTGTTTTACCTACTACTGCAACGCGTTCACGATTCTGTACATTCTTTTCAGATAAGAAGCGACCAGATTTCATAGACCAATTGTTTACATCTAAATAATTATAACTAACACCAGATACAGAAGTGGTCCAGTTTTTATTTTGATAAATTACTACATACGAACCATTTGTCATCGGACTGGCAGCTCTTACACCATCCAATTTTGAAATCGCTTCGTAATCAGAAACCTTTAAAGACTTCATAGAACCTGCAGAAGGTCGAACCCCTGGTGTGCGTGGTGCCCCAGGCATAACCATCAATAGATAGATCCTAAGCTAGAGATGGAGTTTTGAATATCTTGCTTTACACCATTACCAATAGATACTAAGGCAATTACGGCAGCTACACCGATGATGATGCCTAACATGGTTAAAATGGAACGCATTTTATTAGCAATGAGGGATGCCCATGCCATTAAGAAACTCTCTTTATACATGTGGCACCTCCTGTACAGGCGTCATATTAAGATTTTGAGAATCCTCTACAATCAAACCATCACGCAATACTACATTACGACTTGCATAGGTTGCAATTTCAGGTTCATGAGTAACGAGGATAATTGTACGCCCTTCATCATAGAGACCTCTAAAGATATTCATAACATCAATAGTCGACTTGGAGTCAAGGTTACCTGTCGGTTCATCGGCCATGATGATAGCCGGATTATTCGCTAACGCGCGAGCTATGGCTACACGTTGACGCTGACCACCAGATAACTCAGATGGCAAGTGATCCATACGATCTCCAAGGCCAACAGAGGATAACAATGCAGCGGCACGTTCATTACGTGACTTTTTATCCATCCCTGCATAAATCATAGGGAGCGCCACATTCTCTAAAGCTGTCAATTTTGTTAATAAGTTAAAACTTTGGAATACAAAGCCTATTTGTTTGTTTCGTACAAAGGCCAATTCATCGTCGGATAAGGTAGCAACCTCATCGCCATTTAGGCGGTATGAACCTGTTGTTGGTCTATCTAAACAACCAAGTATGTTCATAAAGGTAGATTTACCAGAACCAGATGGCCCCATAATAGACACAAATTCGCCTTTGTTGACCTGTAAATCGATCCCATGTAGAACAGGCACCGATAATTTACCATTTACATAGGTCTTCGTAATCCCTTGTATATCGATTACTGCTTGATTCATATTCACCTACTATTAGAACGGTCCACGGCTATTATTCTTAGGTGCTGTTACATCACCACTTACGATGATTTCATCACCTTCAGATAAACCTTTTAGAATTTGTACATTAGTATCACCAGTCACACCTGTAGAAACAGCTGTACGTACTGGCTGACCATCTTTAATAACATATACATATTCCCCTTGCTTATCTGTACGCACTGCAGTAAGAGGTACTACCAATGTATTTTTAATATCTTCACCAGAGATAGTTGCACGAGCCGTCATAGATGGTAAGAAATTGTTGGAAATATTTTCAGGAATTTGAACTTTTACGGTATAGTACACAACGCTATTGCTTGTAGCGCCCATATTGCCTTTTGTACCTTTTGCAATTTCAGACACGTAACCTGTGAAAGTTTCACCTGGCTTAGAGTCTACTGTAAATTCTACTTTAGCGCCCTGTTTGATACTACCAATATCTGTTTCATCTACAGTTAAGTAAATTTCTAAGTCACTTAAATCTGCAATAGTAGCGATAATCATTTGTGTAGAAATACCAGTACTGATAGTTTGACCAGCTTTCAATGGTGTGCCTATAACAGTGCCAGACATTGGTGCTGTAATTGTAGCATCGCTTAAATCTGCTGCTGCCCGGTCATACGTAGATTTTGCACGTTCATAAGATGTTACAGAATCATCATAGGTTTGTTGAGCGATAGCATTTTGGTCTGCTAATGCTTTATAACGATTCATATCAAGTTCTGCCTTAGCTAATGCAGCTCGTGCATCATCTGCAGAGGCTTGCAATTGACGTGTATCAATATAAGCAATAACTTGACCAGCTGTAACTTGATCATTCTCTTTTACTAAGACTTTTTCAAGCTTACCAGCCACATTCGTAGAAACGTCTACATAATTGACAGGGTTAATAGTACCAGTTGCACTAATACTAGTTTTTACATCACCCTTTTCTACCTTACCAGTAGTATATAAGTTTTGTGTTTGCTTAGAACCTTCGCTATGCATGTAGTAGTATGTACCACCACCAAGAACACAAAGAACAACAGCACCTGCAATAATGCGTTTACGATGCTTTTGTAAAAATTCTTTCATTATAATCTCCTTATATTAAAACGAAGATATTGGCACAACATGTATCGTTCCTAACAATACTATTAGTAATTTTAAATTATACAATACCAATTACTTTTATGCAATATAATTTCATTAATGAATAAATGATGATAAAAAGAAAATGACCCTTTCGGGTCATTAGATAATATCAACTGCTTAAGATCGATAAAAGTGTATAGTCCTTATCATTGATAGGGAAATTAAGACTTTCTGCCTCTTGATAGGAAATAGGACGAATATGACCATCTATATAGCCCAATAATCGATTATCTGTATCATTCATTAATAACTCAATACAAGTTTCACTCATACGTGCCGATAAAATAGCATCGAATGCAGAAGGACCGCCACCGCGTTGTAAATATCCTAATACAGTCAAACTTGGATCAAATTCCGTATGCTCCTTAATGAAGGATTTTACTTCTCCACTATTATATGCACCTTCAGCAACGAGTATCACACTATATTCTTTACCCCGAATCTGTGTTTCCTTTAAATGACGACAGACCTCATGTAAAGGCATAGGATTTTCAGGAACGAGTACAATTTCAGCACCACAGGCAAGGCCAGCTTTAAGTGCAATATGACCTGCTTTACGCCCCATTACCTCTACAATGGCTACCCGTTCATGGGAATTAGATGTATCACGAATTCTTCCAACCGCATCAACTACAGTATTGAGCGCCGTATCAAAGCCTATCGTATATTGAGTGCCGCCCATATCATTATCTATGGTACAGGGAATCGTCATGGTAGACATACCAAGCTTAGCTAAACTCGTAGCGCCTCGCATAGAACCATCGCCACCGATAACAATAAGGTGGTCAATGCTATGGGCTTTCAAAATATCGTAAGCTTTACGCTGAACATCTTCATTTTGAAACTCAGGAAAACGAGCTGTTTTTAGCATGGTACCGCCTTGAGTAATAATGCCACCTACAGAACGGTTTGCTAAAGGAACAAATTGTTCTTCCATAATACCTAAATAGCCACGTTCAATACCGAAAACTTCAAAGCCTTCATGAATGGCTTTTCTAGTTAGCGCTCTTATGACGGCGTTCATTCCAGGTGCGTCTCCGCCGCTTGTTAGTATTGCGATTTTTCTCATATCCATTACCCCCTTGTGGTGTACGTTGTTTGGATATAGTTTCTGTCTTATGTCCTGTAATTGCTTGATTAGATTTCTTATGTTTGCGACGTTTATCATTACCCGCTCTATAAGATGCCACCTTATCAGAAAGTTCTTTTTTCAAGACTATCTGCTTGGTTTCCGTATCATTAGAAATCCTTTTATTAAAGCGTTGTGTTTTAGATAATTCATGATTATCAAATTTGTTTCTTAGAGAATTATTAAATTGTGATTCTTGAAATGACTGTTTACCATCTCTATTTTCCGTATCATTGGGTTGACGTCTTGCTTTAAATTGAACACCTGAGGTTACTAACTCATCCTCAATACGTTGCATAAAATCATAGGTCCGACCATTTGTTGTATCTAGTACAAAATCACACTGCTTATACACCGGTTTCCAGGATTGTATCATAGCATGTACAAAGGCATGAACATTGTTATAATCCATGGTTGGCCGTTTCCCAATACGGCGATTCACACGACTGACAATGCGAAATTGTGCAGCTCGGATACCAATGATATAAGAATATTTCTTCAATACCTTTAATGTGCGATGTTCAATGGGAAAATTACCACCTACGGAGATGACTGCTTCGTGATATAAGCAAACCTTTTTCAGTACATCCATTTCTGCACGTCGGAATGCTTTTTCCCCAATTTTCTTGAATATTTCAGCAATAGGCAACCCAAAACGACCTTCTAATACGCGATCGGTATCTACAAATTGCCATCCCTTGCGTTCCGCAAGATTACGACCGAAATGGCTCTTGCCACTCCCCATAGAACCGATGAGCATAATATTTCGTTTTATTATCATCTGTTATGTGCCCCTTATTATTTCATATCCTTCATTGTACTATAAAATGTCACAAAAACAAAGACAGACTATAGAATAACAATCTATAATCTGTCTCTATTAATATTACTATATAAGAATATATATTAAGGTCTCATAGTCGGTTTTACTGCACAATGTACATACACTACATTGCCTTTCCTTTCTATGTCCTCGATTTCTATACGGCGTGAAGGGTCTTTTGCTTCAACAGTATTAATCCAGTTGATAAGGCGTTCTGTACTTCCTAATAAATTTAACTCTAATACACCTTCATGCTCATCAGTACTAACAATCATTAATGGTTCTCCTTGCAAAGACTCAAAAATACTAGTATTAGAACTCGTGTTCCATAACTTATTTTCTGTAAAAGATGCTAGTAATTTTGCTTCCTTAGATACGATATAATCTGACTCAGCCTGCATTTGGATAACATAGTTTTCTTGTCGTTCTTTCAAATGAGTCGCTTTGTGATCTAAGCTAATATACCCATATAGTGCAATACTAATGATGATGCCCCACACTAGTATGATCATTACTATCTTCTCTACTGGATGTGTTGTGCTCTCCTTTAGATCCTTCCATATGGAATGTATATATACCTTGATCTGCTTTAACTGTTCCATGACAATCCATTCCAATTAACCTTTGTTGAAGACTAGCTATAAATTTACGGCATGCTTCATCACTATGGCCTATACCATCTACACTAATATGTTCATCCTTTATATTGAGGTGTTGTAAACTAATTCCTTGCTCCATAGCTATATCAATGACATATAGGACTATAGTATTTTGAATCATAGATGATGTATTATTTTTTGAACTATTCTTGAGAATTTGATCTTTAACGGCTATTATATCTGCATACTGTTTCCCTATAGACTGATACTGTGGATTTTGTAATAGACTCAATAGTTCTGATTTTTCAGCTTTATAATGTTCGTAACTAGACCAGCAATAACCTAGAGATAATAATCCTACTATTCCGTATATAATACTCATTCCATATAGATAATATCGATATCTGTGCCATATACTATGCCAATATAACGAACGAGGCATTAAATTAATGTGTCTATCCTTACCAGCCCAAGCCAATCCATTTAAGCCCCCTTGCTGCCATACCAATGGCCATATCCCAATCTAGTTGGCCTTGATTACACCGATTACGACCACGACCTAAAAATAGTAGAGGAATATACTCCGTCTCTCCATATATGGAGATAATAGCTTCCATATCCTTTCGTTCCTCTTCAGTTAACTGTTCTAAACCATACAGCTTAATGCCTTGTATTTCATCTACGCCAAACTCCTGCAATCTAGCCTCAAGCTGTTCTATCCCTTCTGATACATCGGTACTAGTAATTGGAATTCTACATTCTTGAATACATATATCGTTCCACCATAGCCATAAGTGTAAATTACCCTTTTCAACAACGCCAGTTACAGTCCCACTACGCCGCATCAAACTGTAACAAATAGGGATAGCCAAAAATCGATTACATCTACTGGAGCATAAGTGTCTCGTATTCCTTGTTTTAACAGTTCTAATGAATGACGCTCTACAGCTACCATAAACATATGATAATTATGTCTTGGATATTCTCGACGACACGCATCCATTTGGAAGCTATCTCCATCAAAGCTAAAGTAATCCTCTACATTCCACTTGATGAACTCTTTCATATCAAAATCATGAGGATCATAAGGTGCCACATGCATTTGTGTATCAATATTTGCAACAATGCTGTAGGCACCATCATCTAAATCATACATTTCAATAAATTTTCGAATATCCTCATCAATAGGTGCACTGCGTTTCATTTCTAGTGCATCGGTAATGACCATAGTTTTATTTTCTACATGAGCTGTCACACATACAATACGTTCATCTGTAATACATACACCAGTATGTATTTTCTTTTTCCGTTTCATAGATTCACCTCAATATGGTTTTATCTTCATAACATGCATAGTATGATCTGTATCTACTGCCACATACATATGTACACGACTTACTATTTCCTGATGTTTCAATTTTCCATAACTCATAACGTGACGAGGATTCTCACGGGATGGATCGGCCTCAATAGTAATTTCCACATCCGCATCATCAGCTACAATTAGCTTTCCTTGAAAGTCCCATGTATTACCGGCCTTACAGTAGCCTACAAACCAATGTGCTCCACTTTGCGCTGCATAATGAGCCTCTTCTAAATGCAATTCATCTACTGCATTACTTTCACAAATTTGACCAATACGCAATCCCATAAAGGCTAATACTAATAAAAAGGACATTGTAAATATGGCTACATATGTAATAAACCCAGCATTATGGGCTTCTATGTTCATGACTTGTTTCCTCATTATCTTTATACCAATCATATATACTACTTTGACCTATAGCGACTTCATATATAGCTAAGCCTCCATATCCAGCAGTATATTTTTTATCACCAGTAAATCGATTCGTAATATACCAGCGCATATGGACTACTCCGCTCTCATCCATACTAAATGGATGTTCTTGTGTGTACCCAACATTTCGTTTATCCTTTGTGCCGATAATACGGCTGCCGCTAACAGGTTGTAAACTGCCATCTGTAAGCTTTCTATACAAAGCATGGCGTTGTAATGTTAGTGTAGTCCGCTTAGTGTCGTGAATATATAAGGTACTATTTCGATCCTCTACCGTTATCGGTACAGGATTCCATATGATTTGAGCTACCACCATGCGCCGCGTATAACGACCATCCTCCATCATAGAAACGCTATCTACAAATTTTGCATTCCACATAACCCCATAAAAAACTATACCTAACAATAACGTTAAAACGATGGTAGAAATAGTTATACTGATGAGTGTGGAATACAAAATAAAACCTCTTTGTGCATCATGAGTCCTCACCGTATTTCCTCCAAGTCGAGAGATAAGGTATACACAACAGATTCATTATCTATGGCCTGCACAGTTAATCGTTGTAGGACAATGCCATTTTCTACGATAGGCTCTACATGTGATTTATATGTAATCGATTCACTGGGACTCATAATAAATTGAGAGTTATGTATACCTTCTTGAATATGTCCCGTTTGATAATACGTAGACTTACTTTCTTCTACATATGTTATGGTATCTTGTAATATATGATCCCAATAGTAAGCCTTATAGATTGTTAAGGTAGCCATCCAAAATACAGATAATATAACAGGCAAGATAAACATAATAATAGCTGTTGATACTAGGGCATCTCCATACATAAAGCCCTTAGTGTACTTCTTCCCATCGAATACGTCCCGTTTGTACAGATATCCATATACGATTTCTCTCACCACTTTCTCGATCCCGTAAAATAAGTTCCGTTCCATCATAAGGTAATCCTAGAGAAGAAAAAGAGATAACCGTTAAGGGTTGTACATTTTCAATCCCTGCAGGTAAGGATATATTAACTGTATGATGATGAGCATCCTCCTCTAAGGTATAGCTGTCTTTATTTAATATGAATAACATACGCCCTTTTCCATTAGACTTATGCCCAAGCATAGACCAAAGTTGAACCTTTTTTAACATATATACTACTTCTTCAGTACTTCCATTTAGAGTATAGCGGCTAGGCGTTGTTACAATGGGCAAAGACATAGAAATAAGAAGTAAAAATAAGCTAATTGCAATAATCCACTCAGCTAACAAAGAACCGTATTGATGATGTATAGGTTGTGCCTTAACCATTGGTACAACACCTCCATATAGGATCCGCCATGTAAGGCACACCAACCACCAAAGCATAGAAAGGGACCAAATGGAATGTATCGATTACGATAGCTTGTTAGTAAGAGATAGAGAGAACCAACACAAAAGGCTACGTAAAAGAAGCATACAATCTCCCACGGCGTAAGCCACATGGCAATAGCAGAAAACCATTTCACATCGCCTAGTCCAAAGCCTTTATGACTCATAAGACGAAGTCCATATGTAATAGCACCTACACTCATAACACTTATAATCGTTATAAGCATAGACTTATCATTTATAAGGCTATACACTATACCACCTAAAACAAGCACTAACGCCCCTTCATCAGGCAATATATAGTAATGCATATCGATGGTAGCACCTGCTATGATGATGAGTGAAAATACAGCATACAAAGCAACGTGAATAAAGGATATTGCTCGTGATGAAATTATAATAGGCAATACAATGGATGCTATATACACGATCAGGGCTATAACATAATGAGTCCCTTTCATACCTTGTCCTTCCATACAATCAACTATAGATATTTAAATCTAACGATTGATATAACTACATATATATATGAAAACCTAAATCTACATATATAAGAAAACCTAAAACTACATTCCTATCATTAATACATGCACATTAAATACTAAATACTAGTTACTTGATACTGATATTAGATGGTAGATGCAAAATTCTACATATAAGTTACGTTAAGGTGCATCAGGTGCTTTAACTACAACTGCTTTTGCGGTACCGCCATTAACCACTTCATAAGTAATGGTATATTCCTTATCCTTTGCAGTCTTAACATGTTCTGTAAGATAACCTTCTTTATATAGATTTTCTACAGTTGGTGGTGTATCTACATTCTTGTCGATCATATAGAGCTGCGTTGCATTTTTAATTATTTGAATATCTGCTGTTTCCTTCGCATTTCGTGCTCTATCAGCAGCCGATAAGAATTGTGGCATCGCAATAGCTGCCAATATGGCAATAACGGCTACCACAACCATTAACTCAACAAGGGTAAAGCCCCCTTTTCTCGACTTCTTGAGATTTTCCCGAACACGAGAAATATGTAAGTGGTCTAAAACCCATTGACCACATAGTTCTAATCGAGAATTTAAACCATGAACCATATGTATAACAGAACTCATAATATCCTCCTTATAATGATTAAATAAGATCTATCCATTACTATTGACCTCTATTGTGCTAACTATAAATAGCTATTGTCCTCCCAACTTAGCAATAGACGTAAATAATGGATACATAACAGATACAACTAAAACGGCTACACCAATTCCCATTACAGTTAGTAAAATTGGTTCTAAAAGCTCTCTAGTCGGGCGATATATTTTGAAAGTATAGATTCATAGTAATGTCCACAATGATGTAGCATTTTAACGAGCTCTCCACTTTCCTCACCAATAGAAATCATTTGCCATATAAAGGAATTTCCAATATTCTCAGTTCTAAGGCTCTCTTCAAAAGAATGGCCAGTTAATAACTTTGCTTCTACTTTCTCACTACATTCGGCACCATACATATTGCCCCATAAAGGTCTTGTGATATTCATAGTATGAATAATAGAAATTCCAGAATCTAACAAAAGGGCCCAAACCTTTAGCATACTTGTATAGTAAATGCAGGTCATCCATTGGTATCTGTGAGCCAACAGCCATAGCCAACGATGTACTTTGCGTTTTATACTATGTTGATGGTATGCAAAGACTAAAGCGCCTATCCCTACACACTGCATAATAAAGACTAATATAGGATGATTCTTTAGCCCTTGTCCTAATGCAAAGAGGGCTCGTGTCATCAATGGTAATGTAATATGCATGGTAGTAAAAACCTTCTCAAAGGATGGAATGATAAACAAGATGGTAACAAGAAAGAATACGTTCATCATGAGAAGAAGAAATATAGGATAAGAAATAGCACTCATAACCTTTTGCCGCAATTGTCGCTCCCAGTCATAGTGACGTGAAATGTATTGTAAGCTTTCACCTAAAGTGCCTGCTGCCTCTCCACTTTCTAGTAGTGCTAAGGCTATAGCAGGGCAGCCTTCACTACGCAATGCTTGCGATAAGGTTTGGCCTCTCTCAATCGATTCATAGAGGGCTGTATATAAAAGCCCTTGCTTCCCATGACAAAGTAACTGTAATGCCCTCCGTAAAGGTACACCAGACTCAATAAGTAGTCCTAATTGATAGGTTACATCTACCACCATGGTATGATTCCACTTATGCTTTTTCTTATTTACTTGTAAAGTGATTTTATAAATCTTGTATCCATCGCGCTTTAACCGTGTACCGACCTCCTGTTCTGAATCTGCCCACATCAAACCTTTTACTGTTTCATTATTCTCATTTTTTACGACATATTCATAAGCCTCCATATCTGCACCTACGATAGTTGTTGATCTAACAGCGTATGTAGTTGATGCTGCGTTCCATATTGTGCTTTTACATCTCGTACGGCCATTTCTAGTGTTTTCATAGGCAGTTGTGTTTCTTGAATAGAGATAATTTGCGGTTCCTTACGAGTGCGTATTAAATTTGCCACTGCATGAGTGTTTAACAAAATATCACGAATGGTAATAAACTTTTTATTCCACCTAAGGAGTCGTTGACATATAACAGCACGTAACACTTGAGATATTTGACTGCGAATTTCCTCTTGTTGTTCACCAGGAAATAGTGAAATCATGCGGTGAACAGCCATCACGGCCCTTTGCGTATGCATAGTGGCCATCACAAGATGACCCGTTTCGGCCGCATGAAGAGCGGCCTCTAATGTTTCACGATCTCGAAGCTCTCCAACCATAATGACATCTGGGTCCTCTCGCAATGCATCGCGAATACCATTAGACATAGACTTAATATCGGCACCTAATTGGCGTTGATGAATTAAAGATTTCTTAGACTTAAACTCAAATTCTATGGGGTCTTCTAAGGTAATGATATGGCGCTCCATAGTTTGATTTATATAGTCAATACAACAGGCTAAGGTAAAACTTTTCCCACTACCTGTAGGCCCGCATACAAGCAATAGACCATCATGTGCTTCACATAGTTTTTGAAGTAAATGTCCTTCACTGTTATCCTCTAGCTTAAGTTGTTGATGGCACAATAACCTCAGTGTCCCACATATCGTTTTATTAGCCTTATATAGATGAACACGTATACGCACGCCACAACAGGAACAAGCTTCATCGAGAGATTGCCATTCATAAGAGGCTATACCACAACGTCGCAAAATATCTTCAATCAATGTAGTCGTACATATAAATTGAGTAGTCTTTAACCCATCACCATGTCTCAAATAAATAGGCTCCCCACATTGTAGATGAATATCTGTTGATGATAAGTGTATAGCCTCTTCAACAATGGTTTCTAAACTTTCACTATTACAGCATGAGTCCACAACGATGCACCTCCTCTATAGATGTAACATGCTGAGCTACGGCTTCACGAGCAGAGTCCTCTAATGATAGTAGTAAATGTGTTTCTAATTGGTCCCAGTGTGGAGAATTAGCAGGTATCTCTAAATATTCAAACAGAGCAGTCCGCCCATGATACGATGTACCATCAAATTTTCTGACTAGACGCTGTGCAATAGCACCCATCAAGGTAGCCCGAATTAAATACGGTTCTACTCCCATATCCATGAGCCGCGTTACAACGCCTATAGCTGTATTAGTATGAATGGTGGATAATACGCGATGTCCAGTTAAAGCTGATTTAACAGCCAGCTCTGCCGTCTCCTTATCTCGAATCTCACCGATCATAATCGTATCTGGATCTTGACGTAGTACAGATCTTAACCCTTTTGCAAAGGTAAAGCCAATCTTTTCGTTAATACCAATTTGGATGGCACCTTTAATTTCTGCCTCTACAGGATCTTCAAGGCAAATTAGTTTTGTTTCCTCTAAATTCAACATGCGGAGCATCGAATATAAGGTAGCAGTCTTGCCACTTCCCGTAGGTCCACAGATGAGTAACAATCCATAAGGACGTTTTAATAACCGTTCAATATGATCAAAAATATCTGCACGCATACCTAACGCCTTTAGGTCCTTATGACTACCTTCATTCCCCATAAGTCGACACACCAAAGTTTCTCCATATAAACTGGGCAATGTAGATACGCGCATCGTTAAAGATGTATCCTTATGACTCCAAGACCAACGACCATCTTGAGGCAATCGCTTTTCACTAATATCTAACGTACTACATACCTTGATACGATTAATAATAAGATCTGCCTCTTCGTTTGATACAGTCATATGCGTCTGTAATAATCCATCTTGTCGTAATCTAATATGTACACCACTTTTAGTTGGATCAAAGTGAATATCGCTGACATGATGCTCTAATGCATATAGAATAATATCGTCTAATGTTACATCTACATACATGGTCACCTCCTATACCTTGCGGTATGTTTTTACCTCACACTAGCGTATGGCGTTATAAGGTTCGACATCATACCTTTAATTCCTCTTTTATTTTTAAAAATCCACGAAGCGAAAACTTTTTTATTTTAGGCATACAAAAAAGGCGCCCCGAAGGGCGCCCTTATTGGACTATTAGATATAACGTATCTCATTTTAAATTATAGAAAACGTCATTACCTTTATATTGAGCTGTTTCGTATAACATTTCTTCAATGCGAAGCAATTGGTTATATTTTGCTACACGTTCAGAACGAGCAGGTGCACCAGTCTTAATTTGGCCGGCATTTACAGCTACCGCAATATCTGCGATAAATGTATCTTCTGTTTCGCCAGAGCGGTGAGATACTACACATGTATAACCTGCGCGTTTAGCAAGTTCCATAGCGTCAAATGCTTCTGTTAAAGTACCGATTTGGTTTACTTTTACAAGAATAGAGTTACCTACACCAAGCTCAATACCACGAGCTAAGCGTTTTGTATTAGTTACGAATAAATCGTCACCAACGAGTTGTACACGATCGCCAAGGCGTTCTGTCAATAATTTCCAACCATCCCAATCTTCTTCAGCAAGACCATCTTCGATGGATACGATTGGGTATTTACCTACTAAGTATTCGTAGAAATCCACCATTTCAGCAGCTGTTTTAACTTTGCCTTCGCCAGCTAAATTGTATTTGCCATCTTCATAGAATTCAGAAGATGCAGAATCAAGAGCTAATTTAAAGTCTTTACCAGGTTCATAACCTGCCGCTTTAATAGCTTCACAAATTACTTCTAACGCTTCTTCGTTAGATGCTAAGTTTGGTGCGAAACCACCTTCATCACCTACGGCAGTGCTAAGGCCTTTATCATGAAGTACAGATTTCAATGTATGATATACTTCTGCACAGCTACGAAGAGCTTCAGCAAAGGATTCCGCGCCTACAGGCATGATCATAAATTCTTGAATATCTACGTTATTATCCGCATGTGCGCCGCCATTCAAGATATTCATCATAGGAACTGGCAATTCTTTTGCGTTGAAACCGCCAAGGTATGCAAACAATGGCAAATCTAAGGATTCAGCTGCTGCACGAGCTACTGCCATAGATACACCAAGAATTGCATTAGCACCTAAGTTAGATTTATTGTCTGTACCATCTAATTTCAACATCAAGTTATCGATAGCTACTTGTTCAGTCGCATCATAACCAATAATGGCAGGACCGATTTTAGCATTTACATTGTCGATAGCTGTTAATACACCTTTACCGGAGTAACGGGATTTATCACCATCACGTAATTCTACAGCTTCAAACTTACCTGTGGAAGCACCAGATGGAACTGCAGCTGTTGCAATAGTGCCATCTTCTAAACATACTTCAACTTCAACAGTTGGGTTACCGCGGGAATCTAAAATTTCTCTTGCAATGACTTGTTCAATTACTGCCATTTCTTCACCTCATAAAAATCTAATGGGATAACTGTCATACGACAGATATTATATATTGAGCAAAACCATATAGGTTATAACTCTTGTTAACTACTAATATAGTGAAAGTTCTATATTATGCTTTTTTTACCAAACTATGACCTGTCATAGATTCTGGTTGTTCTATACCAGCCAAGTCTAATAATGTAGGAGCAATATCACATAATTTGCCAGTCTCTAATGTAGCTGTTTTAGGGTATCACTCATTAAAATTAAAGGAACCAAGTTTGTTGTATGCGCCGTATGAACCTTACCAGTTTCATGATTAACCATAAGCTCAGCATTACCATGATCTGCTGTAATTAACAAGTGACCATTCTTACTGCGTATAGCCTCAACGATACGACCTAAGCAGGTATCTACAGCCTGAACTGCTTTAACAGCTGCTTCAAAGCTACCTGTATGACCCACCATATCTGGATTTGCAAAGTTTAAGATAATCATATCATACGTTTCATCTTGAATGGCTTCTACAACCTTATCAGTTACCTCATAAGCACTCATTTCAGGTTGTAAATCATAGGTTGCCACTTGAGGAGATTTCACAAGTATGCGGTCCTCACCTTCAAATGGTTCCTCTTTACCGCCGTTGAAGAAATACGTAACATGAGCGTATTTCTCTGTTTCAGCAATACGCAATTGACGATAGCCACCTACGCTTAGTACTTCGCCTAGTGTTTCAGATAAAATGTCCTTTTCATACACAATATGAACTGGTAAACCATCTTCATATTTAGTCATAGTCGCCATGTATAAAGATAATGGTTCACGGTTAAAGCCATCAAAGTCTGGCAACACTAAGGCTTTTGTAAGCTCACGACCTCGGTCTGGACGGAAATTACAGAAGATAACAGCATCGCCATTCTTGATCGTTCCTTTAGCATCAACTACCGTAGGAAGAACAAACTCATCAGCCGCATCTTTGTCATAAGATTGTTGCACCGCTTCACAGGCTGATGCGGCTCTCTCACCTTGACCATTTACAATCGCATTGTAAGCAAGTTCCACACGGTCCCAACGATTATCGCGGTCCATCGCATAGTATCGACCACTCACAGTAGCAATTTTTCCACAGTTTAGCTCTGCCATATACGCTTCTAAGTCTTTTAAATAGCCTTGTGCACATTGAGGGGCTACGTCACGACCATCGAGCAAGGCATGTACATAAACATGCTCAATACCATGATCATGAGCCCCTTTAATAACTGCCTTAATGTGCTCTAAGGAGCAATGTACATTGCCATCTGATACTAGACCGATAAGATGTAAGCTTTGTTTTTTAGCAACTTCGTATAGTTCCTGCATAACAGGGCGATTATAAAACTCACCAGATTCAACGTCTTTAGTAATACGAGTTAAATCTTGGTACACAATACGACCAGAACCAAGGTTTAAATGGCCAACCTCAGAATTCCCCATCTGTCCTTCTGGAAGTCCTACTGCAAGCCCTGATGCTTCTAATTTTGTATGTGGATACATATCCCACAATTGATTAAAACAGTGCGGCTTCGCCTGTACTACAGCATTGGTTGTATCTGATTGATCTCCCATGCCAAAGCCATCTAGGATAACTAGCATTACGGGAGCCTTTAATTTAGCCATTTTTAACCTCATATTAAGCGCTTACTTCATTCGCCGCTTTAATAATATCAATAAATTCATCAACTACTAAAGATGCACCACCTACAAGGGCACCATCAATATTTGGTTCCCCAAGGATTTCACGAGCATTTTCGGATTTAACACTACCGCCATACTGGATACGCACGGCATCAGCAGTCTCATCATCGTATAAAGAACGAATGTAATCACGAATTTCTTTACATACTTCTTCAGCTTGATCGGCAGTTGCTGTTTTTCCTGTGCCGATAGCCCAAATTGGTTCGTACGCAATAATCAATTGGCTAACTTGTTCCTTTGGAACGTCAACCAAAGCACCTTTAAGTTGAGATGTAATCCAGTCTAGAGTATGACCGGATTCACGTTGTTCTAAACTTTCACCAACACAGACTATTGGTATCAAATTATGGTGAAATGCACTTTTAATTTTTGCATTTACCGTCTCATCTGTTTCACCATAATATTCACGGCGTTCAGAGTGACCGATAATAACATAATTGACGCCTACCTCTGTAAGCATAAGTGGTGAAATTTCACCAGTGAATGCACCAGCATCATGATAATCCATGGTTTGTGCGCCTACCTCAATCGCTGTGTTACGCGTCAGTGCTACAGCACGTTCGATAGCTGTGAAAGGCGGGCAAACAACTACATTACAGGATAATTCCATATCTTCTAACACGCTGTTAAACGCTTCGATCAGAATAGATCCAGACGCAATGGTGCCATTCATTTTCCAATTTCCTGCAATAATGGGTTTTCTCATATTATGCCTCAGACAATGCAGCAATACCTGGTAGAATTTTGCCTTCTAAGAATTCTAAAGATGCACCACCACCTGTGGAGATATGGCTAATTTTATCTGCTAAGCCACTTTTTTCAATAGCCGCTACAGAGTCGCCACCACCAACGATAGTCATCGCATCGGATTCAGCTACAGCTTTTGCTACTGCATTAGTACCAGCTGCAAAGTTTTCCATTTCAAATACGCCCATAGGACCATTCCAAATAATAGTCTTCATTGGCGCCAATGCTTCTACATAGAGCTCCCGTGTTTTAGGACCAATATCTAGAATCATCCAACCATCTTCAATATTTTCAACGTCAACGATTTTAGTGTTAGCGTCGTTGCTGAAAGCATCAGCTACTACAGCATCGATAGGTGTCAATAATTTAGCACCTGCTACGCGAGCTTCCATAACAAGATCTGTAGCAATAGCTTCTTGACCTTCTTCAAATAAGGAGCTACCAATATTGCAGCCTTGTGCTTTAATGAACGCATTAGCCATGCCACCGCCGATGATCATTACATCAACCTTAGGCAAAAGGTTAGAAATAACAGAAATTTTATCTGTTACTTTTGCACCACCAATGATTGCCGCCATAGGTGTTTTAGGATGAACTACAGCTGCACTTAATGCATCAATTTCTTTTTTGAGCAAGAAACCTGCTGCCATAGGGATATAGTCAGCAATACCAACTACGGATGCTGCATTTCGGTGAGATACACCGAATGCATCGTTGATTGCTACATCAGCAAGAGATGCCAATTGTTTAGCAAATTCAGGGTCGTTTTTAGTTTCTTCATTATGGTAACGCAAGTTTTCAAGCATCAATATATCGCTAGGTTGTAATGCTTTTACAGCCGCTTCAACCTTAGGGCCAATGCAGTCATCTACGAATGCTACTGGCTTGTTGATAAGCTCAGACAAATGTTTTGCACATAGTGCCAAAGACATTTCAGGTTTGCGTTCCCCTTTTGGACGACCAAAGTGAGAAGCAAGAATTACCTTTGCCCCTTTTTCAATTAAATAATTGATAGTAGGTAATGCACTACGAATACGAGTGTCATCAGTGATGACACCGTCTTTCATAGGAACATTAAAATCAACACGAACAAATACTGTTTTATTATCTACTTGTAAACCTTCGATTGTTTGTTTCATCAAAGCCTCCCGATTATAAGCCTTTGCTTGCTACGAATGCTGCCATGTCGATAAGACGTTCGGAGTAACCCCATTCGTTATCATACCAAGAAACAACTTTTACCATATTGCCATCCATAACCATTGTTAAATCAGCGTCAACAATGGAGCTACGTGGATCGGAGCTGAAGTCACAAGATACTAATGGCACATCAGATACACCTAAGATACCTTTTAATTCGCCAGCAGCTGCTTTGCGGAATGCTTCATTGATTTCTTCTTTAGTTGCAGGTTTTTCAAGTTCGCAAACAAGATCTGTAGCAGATACGTCTGGAGTTGGAACGCGCAATGCAAAGCCATCTAATTTACCTTTTAATTGAGGCAATACTTTAGCAACAGCTTTTGCTGCACCAGTTGTTGTAGGAATGATAGACATAGCTGCTGCACGAGCACGGCGAGGGTCTTTATGACGCGCATCAAGAATTTTTTGGTCATTAGTATAGGAATGAATAGTTGTCATCATGCCACGTTTAATGCCGAATTCATCACATAATACTTTAGCGAATGGAGCCAAGCAGTTTGTTGTGCAAGATGCATTGGAGATGATGTGGTGTTTTGCAGGATCGTACATATCTTGGTTAACACCCATAACCATTGTTAAGTCTTCGTTTTTACCAGGTGCAGAAATTAATACTTTTTTTACAGTAGGTTGATTCAAATGAACTTTTGCTTCCTCTGCATCACGATATTTACCAGTACATTCCATAACAATTTCAACGCCTTCTTCAGACCAAGGCAATTTAGAAGCATCGCGGTCATGGAATACGCGAATTTTTTTACCATCAACGTAGATATTTTCTTCATCAAATGTTACTTCGTTAGGAATTGTGCCATGAACAGAGTCATATTTTAACAATAATGCAGTACCTTCATTATCGCCAGTAGCATTGATTGCTACAACGTCTACGTCAGGATTGTTAATCGCTGCACGTACTACACATTTACCAATACGACCAAAACCGTTAATACCAACTTTTACTGCCATTGTTAGATCCTCCTAATAACAAAAATATTCTAACAAAATATTTAACTACTAACTTCACTTATAACGCTGAAATTTGTAACAATTGACGCATACCTTCTGCAGCTTGCTCATCAATGATAAGTATGCCTTTTTGACAAGCTCTCATAACACCAATAATGGCACTCGATTTATCTTGGCCACCAGCCACAGCAATCACATTTGGGATTTTTACAACATCCGGAAGTGATAAACCAATATTATTAGTGGAATAAATCAACTTACCATCTATATCGCAATATTGACCAAGAGCTTCGCCAACAGCATGATTATCTACTAACTGCTTACGCACATCATCAGCTATATGGCGCTGATCCGCCATACGCATAGCTGTACCAATACCAAACAACAATACGTCAGTCCTACTAATGAGGTCCCCAATTTCCTTAATTTGAGGTTCGCAAGTCATGAGCATATGCAATGAGTCTTGTGAAAGCCCATCAGGTAAATGAAGCATTTTATAGGTCCCACGAAGTCGTTCAGCTAGCACTGAAGCAATTACGTTAGCTTGATATTCAACTACCTCACCAACGCCCCCACGGCAGGTACAACAATAGGATTAAATGGTAATACAGGCATCTCTTCGGCTACTGCAGCCATTGTACTGCCACCACTAATAGCAACTACAGAGTCAGGCTCTAATAATTCCTGTAATAACTTTACTGCTGCAAAACCTAACTTTTTAACCATCAACGTTCCTTCTGTGGGAGTGATGATTACCCTATCGATATGAAGTGCTTCAGTCAATCGATGTTCTAGCTCGTTAATACGATCTAATTCATTTAAAAAATTTCGCAACTTTGGAACAATTGTATGTCCCTCATCAGTGAGAAAAATTCCTGGTTTATAAATGTCTACAAGACCATTAGCACGCATTAACTCAATATGACTTCGTACGGTTCGCTCTGGAAGGTCCGTTGCAGTAGCTAATGTCCTACGGCCTATAGGCTCTTCATAAACTAGGTGGTTTAATATTTTGTATCGCTCCTTTAATACACTAACGATTTCAGGAACAATACGTTCACATATCATTAGAAACTCGTTCATCGGGTCCCTCCTTTACCCGTTAGGATTGTATGAATCGTTTTTCGTCCCATGTGAACAAAATTCGTCCCACCTAAAATAAAAAAATACTTTTACATCTGTATTGTATACCCTATGTAGATTTTATTCAAGACTTTATAGGAGAAAACGACATAATTTAGATATTTTATACAACTTTGTACCTAAATTATGTCGTTTTATATGATTATATTATTTTGTACCGAAGATACGGTCACCAGCATCGCCTAAACCAGGCAAGATGTAACCATGATCATTAAGTTTTTCATCAAGAGCCGCTACATAAATAGGAACATCAGGATGTTCTTTATTCACTGCTTCCACACCTTCAGGAGCCGCAACAAGACACATTAACTTAATATTTTTAGCGCCTTTTTCCTTTAACAATGTAATAGCAGCTGCTGCACTACCACCAGTAGCTAACATTGGATCTGTTACTATAAAGTCGCGTTCGCCTACATCAGTAGGTAATTTGCAGTAGTATTCTACAGGTTTCAATGTTTCTGGATCACGGTATAAGCCAATATGACCAACCTTTGCAGTTGGAATCAAGTTAAGCATGCCATTGACCATACCTAGGCCAGCACGAAGAATTGGGATAATACCCAATTTTTTACCTGCAATACGTTTGCCAGTCATTTTAGTTAAAGGTGTTTGTACTTCTACATCCTCTAATGGAAGGTTACGAGTGATTTCATAACCCATCAACATAGTAATCTCATCAAGTAATTCTCTAAAATCCTTAGAGCCTGTTTCTGCATCACGCATCAATGTAACTTTGTGTTGAATCAATGGATGTGTCATAACATTAACTTTCATGACTGTCCTCCTATAAATAATTTACATACCCTATCGGTATCCATTTAATATTCATATTTACTCTATCACAGATTAATAAATCATGCCATAAAAATATTAAAAGGGATGTGTCTCGGCACACCCCTTTTATGCTACTTATAGGCTTATAGAACTACAAATATGTAATTGTTATAGTGAATCTAATAGATTAGTATAAAGGATACGCTTCACAAAGTGCTGCCACACGTTTGCTTGCTTCTTCGTGAATTGCTTTATCTTCAGGATTTTTAAGAACAGTTGCAATGATGTCTGCAATTTCTTCCATATCTTTTACTTGTAAGCCACGTGTTGTAAGAGCTGGTGTACCAAGACGGATACCGCTTGTTACAAATGGGCTAGCAGGATCGAATGGAATTGTATTCTTATTACATGTAATACCTACTTCATCAAGTAAGTGTTCTGCTTCTTTACCTGTTAGACCAGTATTGCGAACATCCACAAGCATAACGTGAGTATCTGTACCGCCAGAAACAATTGTTAAGCCTTTATCTTGCAATGCAGCAGCCAATGCTTTTGCATTATCGATAACTTGTTGTGCATATACTTTAAACTCAGGTTGTAATGCTTCACCAAATGCTACAGCTTTAGCAGCAATAACATGCATCAAAGGACCACCTTGAATACCAGGGAAGATAGCTTTGTCGATTGCTTTTGCATATTTTTCTTTGCAAAGAATCATACCGCCACGAGGACCACGTAATGTTTTATGAGTTGTTGTTGTAACGATATCAGCATATTCTACAGGATTTGGATGTAAACCTGCTGCTACAAGGCCAGCAAAGTGAGCCATATCTACCATGAAGATAGCATCAACTTCATGAGCTACATCAGCCATTTTTTTGAAGTCAATTTGACGGCTATAAGCACTACCACCAGCGATAATCAATTTAGGTTTTGCTTCTAAAACGATTTTACGGAACTCATCATAGTCGATTTGTTGAGTTTCTGCATCTACACCGTAAGGTACTACGTTGAAATATGTACCAGATACGTTAACAGGAGAACCATGAGTTAAGTGACCACCATGGGACAAGTTCATACCCACAATAGTGTCGCCTGGTTGTAATAATGCGAAATACACGCCAAAGTTTGCTTGAGAACCAGAGTGAGGTTGTACGTTTGCATGTTCTGCACCGAACAAGCGTTTTGCACGTTCAATAGCTAATGTTTCGATAACATCAACATTTTCACAACCGCCATAATAACGTTTACCAGGATACCCTTCTGCATATTTGTTAGTCAATACGCTACCTTGAGCTTCCATTACTGCTTGAGAAACAAAGTTTTCAGAAGCGATCATTTCTAATTTATCGCGTTGGCGTGCTAATTCTTGATTGATAACAGCTTGAATATTAGGGTCTTGTTTTTCTAAGAAACTCATGAGTATCCTCCTCGTGCAAAACGAATATATATAGGTAATGATGTATTACTTCTCTAGTGCTTTAATTTTCTCTACCCGACGTGCATGACGACCACCTTCGAACTCTGTTTCCATGAAGATGGCTACAATATCGTTAGCTAGGCCAGGACCAATAACGCGTTCCCCCATTGTGAGAATATTAGCATCATTATGTTCACGACATGCATGAGCAGAGAATGTATCATGACAAAGAGCAGCGCGAATACCTGAAATCTTATTTGCTGCAATACCGATACCAATACCAGTACCACAAATCAAAATACCTCTGTCTGCTTGACCAGATACGACTGCATTTGCCACAGGTACAGCAATATCAGGATAATCGCAAGAATCAGCTGTATGACAGCCAAAATCCTCTACTTCATGTCCCAATGCATTTAATAATTCCTTAACGGATGCTTTTAAATGTAATCCGCCATGATCACAACCGATTGCAACTTTCATAATTTCATCTCCTACGCCTTCTGAGGCACTGATCTAAGACCGGCCTCTACTAAGTGATAAATTTGTTCCGCACATTGATTATATACGGTTTGATCAGATCCATATGGGTCAGTAACATCACCATCTTGACCACCCCACTCGGAAATCGTTTTGATTTTACCTTCCTCAAACGGGAATTGGCGAAGTAGTACAGATTTGTGATCTTTCGTCATACCAATGATAAGATCTGCTGCATTCACGAGTTCCATCGTCAATGGTCTCGATTCATGATCAGAAATATCTGCAATGGAACGGATAGCTTCAACGGCTTGTTCAGTTGGCTTTGCTCCATAAGCGGCAAATAGACCCGCTGATACAGTCGTCACATCCTTATGTTGCTCCGCTGCAAGGGCCCGTGTAATCCCTTCAGCCATAGGGCTACGGCAAGTATTACCGGTACACACAAATAAAATATTCATAATAACATCCTTACTTAATCACATTTTGTGATTACTTTATACATTATAGCAAATTCATCCAATATGTAAAGACATATTTCTATTATCAGTGGACATTTTTATGCTAGTAAATTTACTTATAAATGATATGGTGACTAGATGCCTTTTCCATACGATTCATAATAGCAACGCCAAAACCATCATCATTAACACCTTCTGCTAAGATTAAGGTAACATGATTTTCATTAAAATGTAATAGGCTTTTGTAAAAGTCATGGCCTAATGATAAGGCATCACCATGATGTCCAAAACAATGGCACATAAAGCGCGTATCGTCTTTAATCAGGTCGTATGTTTCATGACTGACCAAACAACCGATAGGACCTTCTATACCTTCTGAAAGCTCCTTAAACGTAGATGCTATAACCTCTGGATCACCTACAACAACTGTCATAGGTGCATCAGGCGCATAGTGCGTATACTTCATACCAGGAGCCTTAGGCTTAGTGGCAGCATTAACTAGCGCAGTATCATACTCAACAGTAGACACAACATTTTCAAGCTGAGCTTTTGTAATCCCACCGGGTCTCAATATAATGATCTTATCATCATGCACTTCCACTACAGTAGATTCTACACCAATCGTACATGGACCAGCATCTAAAATATAAGAAATACGGCCCTTCATATCATGGTAAACATCTTGTGCCGTTGTAGGGCTTGGACGACCAGATATATTTGCACTAGGAGCCGCTACAGGTACACCAGCGCGTTCTAATAATGCACGGCATACATTATGATCAGGACAACGCAATGCTACGCGAGGTAACCCTCCAGTAGCACGATTTGGCACTAAATCAGATTTAGGCAATGTAATCGTTAAAGGACCTGGCCAAAATGTATCCATTAATAGTTGTGCCGTATTTGAAACCTCTGTTACCAAAGGTTTTATACTTTCACTATTAGGAACATGCAAGATAAGAGGATTATCTGAAGGGCGACCTTTTGCAGCATAGATTTTATCCATTGCCTCTGGATCAAGACCATTAGCACCGAGTCCATATACAGTTTCAGTAGGAATGGACACCAATTCCCCATTACGTAAAGCGCGAGCGAGCATATCTAGTTCTTGTTCTGATGGATTTGTAATAATTTGAGTATCCATATTATCCCTCATATACTGCGGTTACAACACGGTTATTACCACCAAGATCAGCGATACACTGAATGTTAGAGTAATGACCAGCTTCTTTTAATAAAGCCTTTACCTCTTCTGCTTGATCGTAACCTATTTCAAAGGCTATACGGCCTTGTGGTTTTAAATATGTACCGCACGCTTTAGCTAAAATACGATAGAATTCTAATCCATCTTCACCACCAAATAAGGCAATATGAGGCTCATTTAATACATCCTGGGACAATAATTTAGCATCTCCTGTACGGATATATGGTGGATTCGATACGATGAGGTCAAACTTTTCAGCTTTACCGTCTAAGGCAGAAAACATATCGGACTCTAACAATTGAACACGATCATATAAGTTAAATCTTTCCCTATTCTCCTCAGCCACTGACAAGGCATCCGTAGATATTTCAAGACCTACACCACACGCATTCGGCAAATAGTGTAATAGACTAAGTAATATCGTACCAGGGCCCGTACATACATCAAGGATACGAACTTTACTATCTTTTTGGTACGTACCTAATACATGCTCAATTAAGGTTTCTGTATCAGGTCGTGGAATCAACACCTTATCATTAACCTTAAAGGTCAATCCCATAAAGTCCTTTTCCCCAATTATAGCCGCTACACAATGCCCCTTGGCCCGTTCTTGAACGAGAGGTCTAAAAGCATCGAGTTCCTCTTGAATAAGCGGCTGGTCATAATGGGTATATAGATAAATACGATCCTTACCTAAAACGTGAGAAAGCAGTACTTCCCCATCAAGTCGAGGTGTATCCATCTCCTTGTTTTGAAAGTACTGCTCTGTCCACTGGAGAATACGACCGATTGTCCAAATCTCCTTATACATTTGTATTAGCCTCCTGCATTTTTGCCGCTTGGTCAGCAGCATTTAAGGCTTGAATGATTTCATCTAAATCGCCATTTAAAATAGCATCTAATTTATACAATGTTAAATTAATACGATGGTCTGTTACGCGGCCTTGAGGGTAGTTATAGGTACGAATACGTTCACTACGGTCACCAGTACCAACTTGGCTCTTACGGTCTGCGGCCATGCTAGAAATAGCCTCTTGTTCAGCTTGGTCTTGCAATTTAGCACGCAATACACGCATAGCTTTTTCACGGTTTTGTAATTGAGAACGTTGGTCTTGGCATGCCACAACAATACCAGAAGGTAAGTGTGTAATACGAACAGCAGACTCAGTCTTATTGATATGCTGACCGCCCGCACCACTCGCACGATATGTGTCGATTTTCAAGTCTTTTTCATTAACTTCAATATCAACATCTTCCATCTCTGGTAATACGGCTACTGTAACGGTAGATGTATGCACACGGCCCTGTGTTTCTGTAGCAGGTACACGTTGTACGCGATGTACACCAGATTCAAATTTCATCTTAGAATATACATTTTCACCATCTACAGAGAAAATAACCTCTTTAAAGCCACCTAGTTCAGGTTCATTAGCGTCGATAATCTCACAACGCCAGCCTTGGCTTTCCGCATATTTTGTGTACATACGGAACAAATCGCCTGCGAATAATGCTGCTTCGTCGCCGCCGGCACCACCGCGAATTTCGATGATGATGTTTTTATCGTCATTAGGGTCTTTAGGCAATAAAAGAATTTGTAATTTCTCTTCTAATTCCTCTTTTTGAGGTTTTAGCTCTTTCAATTCCTCTTGTGCCATTTCGCGGAATTCTTCATCCATGGATTTATCTTCGATAACTTCCATAGCTTCATCAATACCAGCTAATACTTTTTTATAAGTACGGAATGTTTCAACTGTTTCAGATAATTGAGCATGTTGACGTGTTAATTTACGCCATTCATCTTGGCGCGCAATCACTTCAGGGTCACTGATGCGCTGCTCCAGGTCCATAAATTTATCTTCAATAACTTGTAATTTATCTACTAGCATGTTTATTCCTCTTCATAAGCATCACTCTCAGGAGGGCGAACCTCTTCAAGAGCACGTATAGCTACTTCAATTTGATCATCTTCTGGTTCACGTGTGGTCATGTATTGTAATGCAAGACCAGGTTTAATAAGAGCTTGCACAAAGGAATGCTCACTACGACCAGCAAGACGAATAACCTCGTACGCAATACCTGCCACTACGGGCATAAGAAGTACGCGGCTTACGATACGTTCTAACAAATTAGGCCACCCTAAAAAGGCAAATACAAAGATACTTACAACCATAACGATAAGTAAGAAATTTGTGCCACATCGCGGATGTAAGCGACTTTGTTTGCGAACGTTTTCTACAGTGAGAGGCAAGTCTAATTCATAAGTATGAATCGTTTTATGCTCTGCCCCATGATATTGGAAAACTCGTTGAATATCCTTTGTAAGTCCAATCCCCCAAATATAGAGTAGGAAAAGAACTAAACGAATGACACCTTCAATGAGATTTAATACAACATGATTATCCTGTACACCAGGAATAAATTTCACGATAAATGTAGGCAATGCCAAAAATACAGCTATCGCAAAGATGGTGGAAATAACCATAGTAATGGCAATTTCACTATTAGACATTTCTTCCTCTTCATCACCAGCGGCTTAGCAGAGAAGGACAAAGCCTTCATGCCAATTACGAGGGATTCATAAAGAGCTACACAGCCCCGAAGAAATGGTTTTTTCAAAATTGGATATGTGTCAGCAATAGATTTTGTAGGCTCTTTTTGAACTACAATGGTTCCCGCTGGTTCTCGTACAGCTGTTGCTGTAACGCCAGGGCCCCTCATCATGACACCTTCGATCACAGCTTGTCCACCGACAAACTTTTTAATACGTTCTGTGTTCACAAGAGCTCCTCTCATAAACAAATAGAGGCAGAGCTCATAGCCCTGCCCATAGATGCTACATTACATGACAAATTATTTGCCGTAACGTTTGTTAAATTGTTCAATACGACCACGAGCTTGAGCTGCGCGTTGTTGACCAGTGAAGAACGGATGGCATTTGGAGCAAACGTCTACACGAAGGTCTTCTTTTACAGAGCCAGTTTTGAATGTGTTGCCACAACCGCAAGTTACTGTAGCTTCTTTATAGTCTGGATGAATACCTTGTTTCATTCTATACACCTCTTTCCGACAATCAATATTATTCTTATAGATTATAGCATGACACTTGTACAAATGCAAGTTACCAATACTATTCCTTGGATGCTTGTTTTTCTTCAATAGACTCAGCTAGAATGGTCTCTAAGTCACTTTCATTAAGGATATCACGCAATGCGATGAGCTCCTCTAAAGAAAGGGTAATACCTTTCTTCATACTTGTATATTCGCTATCCCAAGCGCGAAGGTCAAACTTAGGATTATATTTACCCCAGCTAGTACATGTTAATTGTTTTTTCCAACCGTCTTTATCTTCAGATAAAGTACCGATAACTTTGAAGATTTCAAAATTAATAACTGCCATGAGTCAGTCCTCCTTTCTTACACATCTGTGTAGTATATTTCATACCTACTATATTTAGTAGTTCATATTTTTTAGGATACGATATATTTTAAACTAAATATCGGACTTTTACAATTAGTTTTTATAATCGCTATAGTCTTCAATATCAATAGATGTAGTAGGAGGCATTACTTGAGCACCTAATTCATCTACCGTAGATTTCCAATTTGTAGTTGCTTCTGTAACAGCCTTGATATAGGCTTCATCAGCAGCCTGTACAGATGAAATTAATTGAGCTTCATTATTAACATCTAATACGCGGCGACGCACGCTGCTAAGCATATAGCCGAAAGACTCATCTGTTTGAACAAGCATAGAAATCTCTTGAATCAATGTTTGTCCAGTAGTGCTACAGAAGTATGCATACCACATATATGCCAATTCAGCATCAGGGAACATCCAGTAAATATCCTCTGTTGGTGCTTCTGTAGTAATATCTACATCTACATGATCCGCATAGCGTTTAAATGTAAGGAAATATGCGCCACTTTCCACAAGCGCATTACGGCCTAATTCTGAAACACGGCTATCGATACAGTAAATACCATCTTGACCTAAGGCTACATCAGTTTGACCGCCTGGCAACAAAATAGAGCGTAAAGACAAGCCATAATTTAATACTGTGAATACCGGTAATTGAGCAAATACGCCATGAGGCAATGGAATATAGTTAATTGTTTTCCACTCATCCCCTACGCGTTCACGAAGGCCAACGCGCATCTTTTTAACATCGTATTTACCATATACAATTTCATAAGCCCCTAATGGAGTCCATTCACGAATAGCTTCTACACGCTTTTGATTCAAGAAGAATTGTAATGCCATATTATTTAAGCCCAATTGGTTTTGTGCCATTGTAGCAGGTAAGAATAATTGTGCAGTCCCTTCTGGAACAAGATTATGTAGTCCATTTGCCACTTCTTCCACAATATCTTCAGAAGATTGGAACATGCCAACCGAACCTGTAAAGATATGGTCAAAATAGCTACGATGAGGCCATTGATTAATAATTTGTGCCATTGGGTATAAACGTGTCAAAATGCTATAGCACACAGGAGACGCCGTATAAAGAACGACTTTTTTATCTTCATAAGATTGAAGAATCTCTTCAATCATGCCTGTATATTCTTCTACATAAGCGTAAAGAACGAGTTCTCCCGTTTTGCTATGAGCTTCAATACTTTCACGAACAGGAGTTTCCCAAATAGTACCTACATCTAGACCATCCAAGATACCTGTATCACTAATGAAATCAAATAATTCAACTCTAAAGGATGGACCATATAGAGCTTGGAATGTATTCAAATCATATGGAACGGGGCCAAAAGACTCGACTGTGGATTTTTCTGCTAACGCATATAAATCATCTGCTGTTACACCCCACTCACGGGAGCTAGCATTACTAGAAATCAATTGATCTAGTACTTTAAAACGCATTAACTCATTTACAATATCAATCCCCTCAATGCCATGAGTCGCACAAAGGGCAATAAATTCTTCGTTATTTACTTTCATATTAAACCTTTCCAGCTGAAGGACATAGATGATTTAAAAAACATTCTTCACATAATGGCTTACGAGCCTTACATAATTTACGGCCATGATAAATCAACCAGTGGTGAGCAGCAGCCCAATCCTCTTTAGGGATAGCCTTTTGCAACTTCTTCTCCATCTCTTCTGGCGTTTTAGCAATGCCCAATTTTAATCGATTAGCTACACGGAATACATGGGTATCTACTGCAATGGCAGGCGTACCGAACAATACGGACACAACTACGTTAGCCGTTTTACGACCAACACCAGGTAATTCTACCAGTTGATCAAATTCACGTGGTACCTCACCATGATATTGTTCTACCAAGATTTGACAGGTAGCAATTAAGTTTTTCGCTTTAGACTTATAAAGACCGCAATCTTTAATAAGAGTTTCTAGTTTTGTAACCCCTATTTCAAGCATTTTAGCAGGATGATTTAATTCAGGGAACAATCGTTTCGTAACAATATTAACCCTTTCATCCGTACATTGTGCAGATAAAACAACGGCTACTAATAATTCAAATTCATTTGTATACTCAAGGGCAGGTTTTGCATCAAAATAATGCTCTTGCAATAATTTCAATTGCTCTGCCTTTATCGCTTTTGTTACACGCATACAGCTCTCCTTTCTCACTTGTGAAAGTACAGACGCGTACAACTTATATCTTACCATACGTATTCATTTAGTTCTATGTTATAATAAGTTATGTTATTCTAATATAGAATACAGGAGGTCAATATGAGTAATATTAACGATACATTAAAGCGCATAAATGAACTAGCAGCAAAGAAAAAATCTGGACAACAACTCACACCAGAGGAATTAGCAGAAAAAAAAGAACTTTATGAAATCTACTTATCATTCATTCGAGGTCAAATCACAGATACTTTAGATCGCGTTGAATTCGTAGATCCTGAAACTGGTGAACGAACAGCTCCTAAACAAGCTCTAGAAAATTTGGCTAAAGAAGCTGACCAAGATATTAAAGAACATAAAGATATTCATTAATATATAAAGCGTACGCATAAATGATACATCAAGTATGCGTACGTTTTTCTATTACCCACAAAAAGTCCGCTTGATATACTTATCAAGCGGACTTTAATATTAGTAAAACTTATGCATTATAATTTGCCAAGACGTTTCATAGCATTATAAATTTTTTCAGCAAGGCCTGTCATTTGGAATTTAGGAATGCCACATGCTGCAACGCGAATACCATTAGCTAAAGCAATAACATAAATATGCTCTTTCTTCAATTCTTCACAGATAGCATTAGCAGAGTCGGTAGGAATTGTAATGAAGAAGCCACCACGGTATGGTAACATTGGAAGTCCAACTTGTGCTGCTTCTTGTTTAAAGATATCTGCACGATCGCGGATTAATTGATAATAACAATTACGTTCATCTTCATAAGCTTTAAACTTAGCTGGATCAGCTACAATATTTGCCATTGTGCGCATCGCTGGACGGCAAATATTAGACCATGTAGCACGGCTTGTAGACTTATTGATTTCTAAGAATTCATCAGCAATTTCTTCGTCATCAGAAATACCAATCAAAGCCCCTACACGTTGACCATACATAGTGAAGCCTTTAGACAAGCTATAGCAAACACATGTAAGGATTTCTTTTGGTAAATGACTAAATTTACTAAAGAATGAACGAACCTCTTCTTTTTCACCAGAATAATCAAGGTAAGCCACATCAATACCGATGATCACATTATTGCGACCAATAGCAACGAGTTCTTTTAGGAAGTTAAGAATGGATTCCCAGTCTTTATCCTCAATTGAGTAGCCTGTTGGGTTATTACCAGGTGTATTAAACAAAATTACCACATTTGTTTGTTTAGCAGCTAATTCATTTACACGATTTTGGAACGCTTCATGGTTAAAGTTATTATGTTCATCAAATAAAGAATACGTAACAAGTGTACGACCTACATCACTGCAAATTACTCGATAGGCACCCCAGTACCAATCAGCAGTCAACACTTCATCACCAGGTTCTGTGTAGTTATGAACTAAGTGATGAATACCGCCAGTACCACCTGCAGTAGCAATACTACGGATATGACCTTCTGGACGAGATTGTCCAAAGCATTCTTTCTCTGCAGCAGCAAGGAACTCGGGTACACCTGCGATTGGTGCATAGCCAATATGTTCAGAGTCAGGAAGGCTTAAATATTCATCTTTAACGGTTTTAAGGAATACTAATTTACCATCTTCATCATGAATCGCACCTAATGTACCGTTAACAACGTTCTCACGACCATTTTCTTTAGCATCAGCTTGGGCTTGGCCAGCAGTTACAAAGATTACATCTTTAAGTTTTTTCCCTTTTGCATGCTTTGCAGCAACACTTGTCATAACTTACACCATCCTATCTAAAATGAATTATTACATATTTATCATACCTAAACTTATTTAATTATACAATGAGTATTTAGAAAATATATTGTATACATAAGAAATAATACTGATTATAAGCTGATTTATTATAAAATTAAGGTATATAGATATATACAATATCCTATACAAAATAAATTTATAAATAACATCCCTACAGATATCTATTTTTATAAACGTACAAAAAAAGACCACTCATTAGAGTGGTCTTTAGTTATCCTTAGAAGGAGTAGCCTACACCAGCGTGTAAACCTTTTGCAGTTTTATCGTTGTTGTTTACGCTATATTTATCATAGCCATAGTATACGTTCAAGTCTACATCAGGGCGAACTTCATATTGAGCACCTACTTGGTAAGTTTGCTTAATATCATTACCCCAACCAGCTTTAGCAAAGCCGTTAACTTTTTCTGTCAATGGTACATGGCCAATAACACCTGCTTGGAAACCTAATTCAGTATCATTTGTACGAATTGCAGTACCAGCACCATATACGTTTACGTTTGGATGCACTTTATATACCAATGCTAATTGATGATCTTTAATGTCGCCATTTTTTGCATTCAATTTATCATAGGAATATTGTACAGCTGTTTTATCGGAAAGATCGTGTTGCAAAGAAACACCGAAACCATCGTTGCTATTGCCGCCACCTTTAGATACATGTTGTTTAAATGCATAATCAGCTTGTACTTTAGTGGAACCATCGCTAATTTTTGTTACAGGTGCTGCTGCGAATGCGCTACCTGCCACAACTGTAGCTGCTAGAGTTAATAATACTAATTTCTTCATTTGTACCTCCTATACACATATCTCAAGATATGTCTTACTAAGTTACTTATTTACGAATGTTTTAATTATACACTCTATAAATTAGCGTTTCATGAATACAGGGATATCAGGGATACCGCTGTTTGTTGTTGTAGTGGATGCTGGACGAGATGTTGTAGTTGTTTTACCGAATTCTGGTACGCTTTTAGCGTTATTGCCAAAACCAGTTGCTACAACCGTAACTTGAACTTTATCGCCTAAGCTTTCATCGATAACAGAACCGAATATGATATTTGCATCAGGATCTGCTGCATCAGAAATAATTTGAGCTGCTTCATTCACTTCAAAAATACCCAAATCGGAGCTACCAGAAATGTTAAGCAAGATACCTTTTGCACCATCAATGGAAGTTTCCAACAATGGGCTATTAATTGCCATTTTAGCAGCGTCTGCAGCACGGTTTTCACCTGTACCTTCACCAATCCCCATCAATGCTTCGCCTTGATTAGTCATGATAGTTTTAACGTCTGCAAAGTCAAGGTTGATTAAACCAGGAATTTGAATCAAATCAGAAATACCTTTGATACCTTGACGAAGAACTTCATCAGCTTTACTAAAAGCATCAGATACGGAACATTTTTTGTCTACTACTTGTAATAATTTATCATTAGGAATAACGATGATTGTATCAACTTTTTGAGTCAAGAACTCAATGCCTTTTTCTGCTGCAGCACGACGACGTTTGCCTTCAAATGCGAAAGGTTTAGTTACAACGCCTACTGTTAATGCACCAACTTCTTTAGCACATTCAGCTACGATAGGCGCAGCACCAGTACCAGTACCACCGCCCATACCAGCAGTTACGAATACCATATCAGCACCTTCAAGTGCTTTAGTGATTTCTTCACGACTTTCTTGAGCTGCTTCTTCACCGATTTGTGGGTTAGCACCTGCACCAAGACCTTTAGTAACTTTTTCACCGATTTGAATTGTTACATCCGCCTTGGACAATTCAAGCACTTGGTTTTCTGTATTAACAGCTAAAAATTGAACACCTTTAATTTGGTTATCAACCATACGATTAACGGCGTTATTACCGCCACCACCAACACCGATAACTTTAATATTTGCAAAATCAGACATTGAACTTCCTCCTCTTATCGTTATCTATTGCATCAATATACGTCCCAATGTATCGATTTATATACTGACTATCTTATAACAATTACATTTATTTTACACTAAAATTTAAAAACTTTCCACTATATAGAATGTGATTTATTAGAACCGCTTAGTCATAATTATCTTGCGTATAGCGCCTACATTAATAAACACACGCAACCCAAAACCAATAAGGGCTACATAGTAAAGATTAATGCCTATTAAATCACCAACATATACAAGAATAACAGCTAACACCATATTTGAAAAGAACCCAATTACAAAGTTGCTAAGATCAAAGGTTCTTTCTAGTGCCGCTCGACTACCGCCAAACACTGCATCTAATGCCGCTAGGACAGCTACTGATGTATAGTTCGAGTAACTAATAGGGATATGAAGTGGTGCTATCCATCCTAAGGTAGCCCCTATGATTAGGCCAATGATGGCAAAGATATAGATGTTCATTCTTTACCTCCTAACTCATTAGGCTTCATATGTTCTTCTCTAAAAGTACCTGTGAAAGCAGGAATCGCTACATCCTCTTCTTGCTTTATAGTTACCTTTATACCCCAATGTTTAAGCGAATCTACTACACCACCACGCATAGTTAGCGCCGAATTTAATGTCTTTGGATCTCCAATAGCTTTTACCGTAAAAGGAGCGCCAAAGACCTTACCATTTACAGTAATAGTTGGTCCTGAACATCGTATTTCAGACGTTCCTATAAGGCGTTGATCATTAATAGCTATTGCTTCAGCCCCACCAGCCCGTAATTCATTAACAATCCTAAGAATATCTTCATCATGAATTACATACAAATTGGGATTTTCACCACTTTGAACAGGCTTTAAGCTATCTTCAATCAAAACGCTAACACCTGGACCTTTAACATTTGTTAAAGCCGCTTTCATCATGAGCTGTTCATCAGCTTTACCATCGCCATTAGCGCCAGTTTTTTTTAGTGATTCAATTTGCTTTAATAAAGCATCCCGTTCACTCTGGGCCTCTCGCAATTGTACTGCTAAATCACCAGCCCGTTGTAAGCGAATATTTTCTTCTATATTATCTTGCGTCATCTTATATTGGGTTACAACCATAAACCCCAATATACAGCTGACTATGGCAATTGCCCACCGTTCGTGTCTCACGACAATCATCTACCTTTTATTTTCAACATGACCTTATTTATCTTGTTTTTGTCTCATCCTTCTTAGTAGATGAATTTTCTGTAGTCGGTGCTCCATTTTGATGCTTTTTGCCTTCTGGCATCACATCGGTTTTAATGTACGGTGACGAAACATTTACATCTATATACTGTACATTACCATGAGTCTTTTTAATATCTTGTAACATCGACTGAGTTAGCTCTGCTTTTTTTGCTAAGTCTTTGCCATCTCCCAGTCGAATCTGCACACCTGAAACAGTATATGCCATTATTGCATCAGGATCTCCGATATTAACCTCTGCAATATTCTTGAATGTCTCCTCATCAAGAGAGTTCAAATATTCAAGAGCAGCCAATATCGGCTTATCTACCACCGTATCTCCTAAGAGTATATTTCCAGCTTTTACACCAGAAATCATAGGCACCGATGTATCTTGAATAGCAGGCTCAGATGCAATCACTTGACCTTTACCATCAAGGGTCAAATATCCAAACTGAGCGGGTACAACGGCAACAGCCTTGCGTTCCACCACATTTACCACCATTGTAAGTGGCAACTGATAGCTAATTTGAGCCTCTTCGACACGTAAGTCTTTCGACAATCTAGTTTTTAATTTTTCTGTACTAATTTGCAATATATTAACAGGTTCATGTATATCACCTGCTACCATTACATCTTGTACAGTTACCTTATCCGATCCAGTAACTTTTAAGGATCCAAAAGGAATAGGTAGTGTAAACAACCCCACCAACACGAGAGTAACTGCACCACCGATTTTTAACACTCGTTTTCTAAATACAGCCCGTTCATCACGAACAGGTGTAGAAGACTGCATCTCCCCAGAGTTGGATGGATGGTTTTGCTTATCATCCATAGTTAACTCCTTATCTTCTATTAGCCCTTAAAATTTCCCTATACTAGCTGTTAATAGAATTTTTTCACATAATGTTGGGAAGTCGATTCCCATTTCTTTAGCTGCTTTTGGTACTAAAGACGTTGCTGTCATACCAGGCACAGTGTTATATTCAAGAACATACATCTTATCGGCATGATCTGTCATAACATCAACACGAATAACCCCACTGCCTTGTACTTCGCGATATACAAGTTCCCCAATGCGTTGCATTTCAGCAGTCATTTCTTCACTAATAGGTGCTGGCACTAAATACTCTGTAGCACCTACAGTATACTTACTCTTGTAGTCATATTCACCAGAATGTGGACGAATTTCAATAACAGACAATGCTTTACCATCTAAAACAGATACTGTAAATTCACGACCATCAAGGAATTGTTCTACCACGAGAATAGGGTCATATTTAAGAGCTTCTGTTACAGCCGCTTCTAACTGAGCTTCATCGCGAACGATAGTAACCCCAATACTAGAACCTTGAGTGGCAGATTTCACAACTACTGGAATTGTAAAATCTTTACGGATGTGTTCAATAATAGCCTCTGCAGATTCAAGATTGCCATTGAAGGACTCGGAAGCCGCCGTAGGAATATTGGCACCTTTAAACACATCTTTACTTACTTTTTTATTCATCCCTACTGCATGAGCCATAATACCGGACCCAGTGTATGGAATTTCAGCCATTTCTAATAAGCCTTGTAATGCACCGTCTTCACCATAACGGCCGTGAATGGCATTGAATACTACTTCACCACCGAGGGCTTCAATATCTTTTAAAACAGTACGTGGATTAAGTTCTAATGTTTGGGCATTATAACCTTTGCTTTCAAGTGCTTCCGCAATAGCAGCACCAGTACGGCGAGATACTTCCGCCTCTTTGGAAGGACCACCCATCAATACGATTATTTTTTTATCTTTCATTGTAAGCCTTCCTCCAATATAGTTAATAATTTTGGTCCATATTGATTAATAGAACCTGCGCCCATGGTGATAACCAAGTCATTAGGTCTCACTACTTTAGCTAATACTTCAGGTAAATCGTCAACAGACGGCACATAATTTACATCTTGACCTGTGGCCGCTTTAATAGCATTTGGAATCGTATGTCCATCAATTCCAGGGATTGGATCTTCGCCAGAGCTATAAATATCTGTCATATAGACTTCATCAGCGTTTGTGAAAGCAGTGGCAAATTCATCCTTTAGCAAGCTAGTACGAGTAAAGCGATGTGGTTGGAATACACAGATAACACGATGTTTTTCTAACTCTTTTGCAGCTTTCAACGTAGCTTTAATCTCTGTAGGATGATGAGCATAGTCATCAACAACCCATACACCGGCTACATGACCTTTCGTTTCAAAACGACGTTTTGCACCGATAAATTTACCTAAGCCCTTAGTAATGATACGTGTTTCTACACCACAGCAATCATGAGCCACAATAAAGGCAGCCAAGGAGTTCAATACATTATGTTCACCAGGAACACGCAAGCGAATACGCTCAATATTTACACCCTTATGATATACATCATAAACCAATGTAGAATCTACATAATGAATATTTTTAGCTACATAGTCATTATTATCGCTTAAGCCATATGTAATGAAGTTACGATTTACACGACTCATAATGTAGCGAATATTTTCATTATCACCACATACGATTGCTTTGCCAGATTCTGGTAAGGTTTCAACAAACTCACAGAATGCATTTAGCAAATTATCCATTGTTTTGTAATGATCCATATGATCATCTTCAATATTAGTAATAACAATTGTGTGTGGACGTAGTTTCAAGAAAGACCCATCACTTTCATCTGCTTCTACTACAGAAAAATGGCCTTTGCCAAGGCAACTACTACCTTTTAAATAATCTACTTCACCACCAATAATAACTGTTGGATCAGCATCTGCTTCTACTAAAATTTGACCAATCATTGAAGTAGTAGAAGTTTTACCGTGTGCGCCGGCTACTGCAATGCCATCTGTTACGTCTAACACAGCTTTTACAATATCGGAACGGTGCAAAATTGTAATACCTTGTTCTTTTGCCGCTACAATTTCAGGATTATCTTCGCGAATAGCTGTAGAACGAACTACAGCATCAACGCCATTTACATACTCTTTATTATGACCAATATGAACGGTAGCGCCCATATTTCTGAACTTTTCAATAACTGCAGATTCAGTTACATCTGAACCAGATACATCATAACCTTTTTGAATTAAAATATTCGCTATAGCACGCATGCCAGACCCACCTATACCAATAAGGTGAATCTTATGAATACCGTCTAACATAAAACCTCTCCTTGTTACTTTGCAATAGATAATGCTAATTTTGCAATATCATGAGCCGCATTTGGTTTCCCTAATTGCAATGCTCGTTCTCCCATTTGTGACAATAAATCACGATTGGCCATAAACATTTCAATTTCCCCTATCAAATCATGAGCACTTAACATTTGATCAACGATCATATGAGCAGCCCCTTCTTGAACAAAGATACGGGCATTATATGTTTGATGATCTTCCGCTGCATATGGATATGGTACCAACACAGATGGAATACCTCGAACCGCCAGCTCAGCAAGACCGATAGCACCAGATCTAAAGACTGCTAAATCAGCTGCTGCCAAAGCTTTTGGCATATCATGTAGATATGGCAGAATCACTGAAGAATCACCTAAACCATCACCATCGGTAATACCAAGCTGAGATAACACAGATTTGTATTCTCCGTCCCCTGTAATATGGATTAATTTGATTCCTTTTGTTCCTTGAAAATGCTTATGTACATCAATCATAGCATTATTGATAGTTCGCGCCCCCCGAGAGCCACCTGCTATGAGAACTGTAAATGTGTCATCACTTAAATTAAAATAATTACGTCCATCAGCTCTAGTATCGACTAATACATCAGGGCGTACTGGGTTACCAGTATACACTACGCGTTTTGCCTTTGAAAAAGATGCTTCTGCATCCTTGTAGCCCACGGCTACTACATCAACAAAACGGCTTAGAATTTTATTTGTAATACCTGCAATGACATTTTGTTCCTGTATCAATGTTGGAATGTTGCGTAATGCTGCAGCCATGAGAATAGGACCACAGACATAACCACCAGTACCAATAACTACATCCGGCTTAAAGTTAGAAATGATTGTATTGGCTTTCACAAGAGAGAAAGCAGTCTTACCTAACGTCACCAACGTACCAAAAGATAATTTACGTTGCAAACCTTGTACGGGTAATGTAGTAAACTCAATGCCTTCTTTAGGCACTAAGGTTGCCTCTAAGCCCTTTTCAGTTCCTACATATAAAACCTGTGCATCAGGGTTCTGCTTCATAATTTCCTTATATATAGTTATTGCTGGATATATATGTCCACCGGTGCCACCACCTGAAATAATGATACGTTTCATTAATGGTGTCTCCCTTCTTGCAACATATGAACACAATTTTTGAAATCATCGCCACGTTCTTCAAAACAGCTATACCAATCAAAGCTTGAACAAGCTGGTGATAATAATACAATATCACCTTGGTCAGCCAATTTATAACCTTGTTCAACAGCATCTTTCATAGATGAAGCTCTGTAAATAGCTGAACGCCAGCCTCTTTTGCAGCAGCTTCAAATCGATCCGCCGCTTCCCCCATAAAGATAACAGCTTTTGTATGATCTTTAACAAGCTGCATAAAATCTTCTAAAGGAGTCATTTTATCATGACCACCAGCTAATAAAATAACTGATTGATCAAAGGATTCTAATGCTTTTACAACAGAGTCAACATTAGTAGCTTTAGAGTCATTATAGAATGTAACGCCATCAATCGTTTTAACTCGTTCTAATCGATGTTCAACACCATGGAACTCGCTAATAATGCGATGGATAGTTTCTACGGGCACACCTAACGCATAGGTTAAAGCGATAACAGTTAAAATATTTTCAATATTATGACTACCTGGAATATGGATATCATCGCTTCCAATAACAGGCGTTGCCTTACCATCCTTTGTTACATAACATTGCCCTTTATCATAGTAGGCACCATTTGGTACCACTTGATGTTGACTAATTTTAAGGATATGGCTAGGCACACGATGTTCCATATCTGCCACAATTGGATCATCAATATTAAGCACCATAAAATCTGTACTTAATTGATTTTCAAAGATTCGTTCCTTTGCAGCAATATAATTTTCCATCGTCTTGTGACGAGCTAAATGATCTGGTGTAATATTGAGCATAATAGCACCAATCGGTCTAAAATGCTTAATTGTTTCTAATTGATAGCTAGATAGTTCAGCTACCAAGAAACCATCTGCTGGCATGGAATAGGCAACTTCACTGAGGGAATCCCCTATATTACCACCAACGCGAACTGGTTTTCCAGTTCCTTCCAATACCTTAGTTAATAATGTTGTAGTTGTAGTCTTACCATTTGTACCTGTAACAGCTACAATTGGAGATTTAGATAACTCATAAGCTACTTCAACTTCACTAACTACATCAATCCCACGCGCTTGAGCAGCTTTTACAATGGGAATATCTAGAGAAATACCTGGAGAAATAACAATACGATTCACGCCATCAAGCAAGGATTCATCTTGTCGACCTGTAATAATATCTACACCCGCTGATACTAGTCTTTTTTCCTCATCTGCAGGGAGTGTAACAGGCTTATAATCATTTAATACTACATGGGCCCCAACTTGAGCTAACACCCAAGATGCGCCTATACCGCTGGCACCAGCGCCCAGAACAAGTATATGTTTGTCTCCGTATTCCATCTGTATCACCTAAATTATCAACAAAAATAATGTATTCCTATCTTATAAGCATACCATTATTTGCGGCTTCCGTTAAGTATTATCTTACAAAGTTATAGTCGCTAAAATGACACCAATAACAGCTAATACAGCACCACCAAACCAGAAGCGATTAACAACAGTTTGTTCAGCCCAACCAGACAACTCAAAATGATGGTGAATAGGGCTCATTTTAAACACTCGTACACCACGAGTTTTAAAGGAAATAACTTGAATAATAACGGATAACGCTTCCATAACAAAAATACCGCCAATGACAACGAGTAATAATTCTGTTTTTGTAAGAATTGCCATCGCCGCAAAAGCGCCACCTAATGCTAAAGAACCTGTATCGCCCATAAATACTTTTGCAGGGTTTACATTGTATACCAAGAAACCAAGGCATACAGCGGCTACAATGGCGCCATAGTAAGCAACGCTTTCAGCACCAATAGAATTTGTTGTGGATGCAGCCATAAGGCCGATAACAGAAAAGGCAATGGCAGCTACAGCCGATGTACCACTAGCTAAACCATCAAGACCATCTGTAAGATTTACGGCATTCGTAGCACCTACGATAATTAAAAATGCCAATACATAATAAGCCCAACCTAATTGAAGGTGAATATCTGCTACAGGAATCCACAATGTCGTAGGAATAACCATAATTTCAGTAATACAGTAACAGAATATGGCCGCCAAAATAAATTGACCTAGCAATTTTTGCTTAGCTGTTAAGCCAAGATTACGTTTTTTAACGGCTTTTACAAAATCATCAAAAAAGCCCAATAAACAATGACCCAATGTTAAAAACAATAACATGCCTGTACCTACATTCCATGGTGCGAAAATAGCAACACCAAGAACAAGGGCGATCATCATGAAGGCACCACCCATTGTTGGCGTACCCGCTTTCGCCTGATGACTTTCTGGACCTTCTTCACGAATACTTTGTTGTGCGTGTAAAGAACGCAACATAGGAATAGCAATTTTACCTAGCACTACTGTAATGATAAAGGTCACTACAAAGGCTAATAGAATATGATATATCATATGAACCCTCTACTCATTAATAAACAGATGACGGCTAGATATAACTAGCCGTAACCATTTATTCTCGATCTTTTAATTCTTCAACAACCCGTTCCATTCGCAAGCCTCGGGAACCTTTGACAAGGATAACATCCCCTTTTTCACGAATATCGCTATAGGCATTAGCCATTTCCAAATGGCTATTACAACGGAATGCAGTTAAACCTGCTTTTTTTGCTTCCTTAGCGATGAAGGCCGCAGCATCACCAAATGTGAATACTACACTATAGCCTTCTTCAGCAAGCAATTGACCAATTTCACGATGCGCCTGTTCAGTATAATCACCAAGCTCAAGCATATCACCAAGCATAGCGATTTTACGTTTACCTTCTAGTTGACCTAATGCTTTAATCGCTTCAGCCATAGAGGAAGGATTTGCATTATATGCATCATTTAAGATAACAATATCTTCAAATGGTACGATTTCTTGGCGCATAGGAGTGCCAGTAAACTCGCTTAAGCCTTTACGAATGGTGTTGGATTTAATCCCCAAAACACGACCAGCTACAATTGCTGCCAATGCATCATATACATTGTGTTCACCAATCATAGGTAAGAAGATATCGAAGACTTCGTCATAACATTTGCAAGTAAACTTAATACCGTCTTTTTTATAACGCAAATGGCTACCAATACAAGTAGCGTTGCGTTCAATACCATAGGTAATAGTTTTACCCTTAGCAAGGCTATCCATAGCCTTAACATATGGATCATCTTCATTGAGAATAGCCACACTATTTTCAGGCAAACAACGAATTAATTCACCTTTAGCTTGTGCAATGGCTTCACGAGAGCCTAACAACTCAATATGGCTAGTACCAACATTGGTAATAATGCCCATAGTTGGTTCCGCAATCAATGCAAGCTCTTCAATTTGACCAAGGCCACGCATGCCCATCTCTACGACACATGCTTGATGTTCTGCAGTTAAGCGCAACAATGTTTTTGGCAAACCAATTTCATTATTAAAGTTTTTTTCAGTTTTCAAAACATTAAATTCTGTACCAAGTACAGCGGCCACCATTTCCTTTGTCGTAGTTTTACCAGAGGAACCAGTAATAGCCACTACAGGAATATCGAAACGGCGACGATGGTAACGTGCCAAGTTTTGATATGCTACCAAGGTATTTTCTACCTCAATACAAACAATACCTTCTACGGCACGACCTTTTTCTACGATTGCACCTGTAGCACCCTTTTCAATGGCCGTGTTGATGAAATCATGACCATCAAAGGTATCACCTTTTAAGGCTACAAACAAAAAGCCTGATTCAATCGTTCTTGTATCAGTAGATACATCTAAGAACTTAATATTTTCGGTATGTGTACTCGTCCCTTCTGTGGCTTCTACCACTTGAGACAATGTAAATTCTGCCATATTAGATCTCCTTGAGGCTGCTCGCGCCTCTTCACGATCATCAAAATGAATCGTTTTATCCTTTAAGATTTGGTAATCCTCATGCCCCTTACCAGCAATTAGTACAATATCCCCAGGTTTTGCATTTTTTATTGCATGTTGAATCGCTTCCCGACGATCAACGATTACTTCATAATGAGAGCCTTCACGAAGGCCTTCTTTAACGCCTACTTCTACATCTTTCACAATTTGTACAGGATCCTCTGTACGAGGATTATCAGATGTTACATATACTACATCACCATATTGTGCAGCAATACGACCCATGATAGGGCGTTTTGTCGCATCTCGGTCACCACCACAACCAAAGACTACAATAATGCGATTTTCTTGAATAGCCTTTGCAGTTTGTAGAATGTTTTCTAGCCCATCTGGTGTATGTGCATAATCTACAACCACAGCAAATGGTTGACCTTCTTCAATGAGCTCAAAACGGCCAGGCACAGCGCTAAATGTTTTCAATGCTTTATCGATATCTTCCATGGAGATACCTTCTAACAAACAAGCACCGATAGCTGCTAATGTGTTATACACATTAAATAGACCTGTGGTATTCATAGCTACTGTATAGTCATGGCCATCATAAGAGACAGTATAACGGCTAGACTTAGGTGTCATTTCTACATCATGAGCATTCAACGTACCTTTACCATCAATACTGTAAGTAATGATAGGTGCCGTTGTTTTCTCAATTACACGATGACCATATTCGTCATCGATATTAATGATAGCCCCTTTACCAGATTTAGTTTGATTAGGTGCGCTAACTTGTTCAAATAATTTACACTTAGCTGCCAAATAATTTTCAAAGGTCTTGTGAAAGTCCAAATGATCTTGTGTTAAGTTTGTAAATACCGCTGTATCATATTCAACACCAGAAACTCGCCCCAATGCCAATGCGTGTGAAGAAACCTCCATTACGCAATGTGTAACACCTTCCTCTACCATTTGATGAAGAATATGTTGCAAATCCACTACATCAGGTGTCGTATTATGAATTGGATATGTTGTATCACCAATCATAATATGAACAGTACCAATAACGCCCACTTTATGACCTTGAGCTTTCAAAATATGGCGAATCATATGCGTTGTAGTCGTTTTACCATTCGTACCAGTAACGCCAATCATACGCATGGAATTTGCTGGATAATCAAAGAAATATGGGACACATGCCATCATGGCTTTACGAGTGTCCTCTACAGTGATAACACAAACATCACCACTTACCTCTACTGGTTTAGATACAAGTACTGCTACTGCACCAGCTTCAACAGCTTTATTTACATAATTATGACCATCTACAGTGGCACCATCTAAAGCAATAAATAAACTACCTACTTTTACAGCACGAGAATCAGCTGTAATATCTAATACTTTAACAGCTGTATTACCTTCTACATGCGTTGTTTGCAAAGTTTTTATTATATCTTGTAATTGTTTCATATACAATCTCCTTTACACGCAAAGGAAAGCAGCCCAATACGAGCTGCTTTGCCTGCTAGTCTATAATTTGCTGTTTCTCTTGTACAGTGCGTTCAGTAACAGCGCTTTTTGTGCTATAAACAAAAGAATCAGGCAAAACCATCCCTAGTTGTTGTTCTGCGATTTGTTGGATACGAACGGGAGACTTCAAGGAAGCCACTTCAACATCCAAAGCATCATTATCTTTTGTTAATTGTACTACAGCTTGCTGTGTTTTAACTACTTCGTAGCCCAATTTTGTGCTGTACGCATTCATAACCATCATAATAAGCAAAAATGCAACCAATGCAGCAATACCATATACAACTTGCCACATCATAGGACTCAAATCTAGAGCCACACTTGCACTACGTTTTCTCCCTTGTGAAGCGACCAACACATCGCTTTTTACTTGGCCTACAACAGCCTTTCTCGCTAACATAAATACTAACCCCTTCCAATTCTACAACTTGACGGCTACGCGCAACTTCGCGCTTCTAGCCCTCGGATTAACCTCAATCTCCCCTGCACTTGGCTCTATAGCCTTATTCTTCGCCTTCACAACAGCTTTGTGGTTACATACACACATCGGTAGTTCTGGAGGACATATACATGCTGTACTCAACTCTTTGAAAGTTTGTTTTGTAATTCGATCTTCCAAGGAGTGAAATGTGATAACCCCAATTTTCCCCTTTGGTTTCAACATGGATACAGCATCTACAAAACTATCATGCAAGATAGCTAATTCTCTATTTACTTCAATGCGAATGGCTTGGAACGTCCGTTTTGCCGGATGTGGTCCATCTTGACGCGCCTTCGCAGGTATTGCTTGTTTAATAATTCTAACTAACTCACCAGTAGTGGTTATTCGTTTTTCCTGACGTGCATTAACGATGAATTCAACAATTCGCTTAGCCCATCGTTCTTCACCATAGTCACGGATAATTTGCAATAGTGCTTCAGCATCATATTCATTAACAACTTCATCTGCTGTTAATGGTGCTTCCTTATTCATCCGCATATCAAGTGGACCATCATTCATATATGAAAAGCCACGTTCTGGTGTATCTAATTGATAACTTGATACGCCAAGATCAAAGATAAAACCATCTACTTCATAGATGCCCTCATTTTGAAGGGCTTCCTTTAAGTTAGAAAAGTTTGTCGGTATCGTTAACACCTGACACTTTAAATCAGATAGACGCTGTCGAGCTACGCTCAATGCATCTTCATCTTGATCTAAACCAATTATCATGCCTTCTGGGTCAAGCATTTCGCCCACTGCGTGCGCATGTCCTGCCCCACCAAGGTACAGTCTACATAAATGCCTTTTGGATTAGTTACGACGGAGTCCACCGTTTCGCGTAAAAGTACGCTGGTATGATTAAATTCCATCATAGCCTCCTATAACATAATCCCTTCAAGCCCTTCGACTAATTCTTCCATACTTTCAGCCACTTGATCATCATAGTAATCATATTTTTCGCGGCTCCAAATTTCAACGTGATCCCCAGCACCGACAATAACGGCCTGTTTATCAAGGCTCGCATATTCACGTAGTGGTACAGGAATGAGGACACGACCTTGTTTATCATACTCAAGCTCAGCAGCACTACCAAAAACAAAACGTTTTAAGGCACGTACGCTAGCTTTAGTGGAGGATTGTGATTGTAAAGCTGCAGAAATTTTCTTCCACGCTTCTTCGGTGTAAATAGCTAAGCAGTTATCTAGGCCCTTAGTCACAATGCATACTTCGCCTAGTTGTTCACGTATTTTCGCGGGTATAATCATCCGCCCTTTTGTATCAATGGTGTGATTATATTCTCCCATGAACATACGTATCACCGCCCTTTACTATTCCTTATCCACCACTATATGGTAAATTCTACCACAATTCCCCACCATTCACAATAAAAAATCCATTTTTATCCCACTTTTTTATATTTTTCTTTCATAATCTCTATTTTTCTCGTTTTTTCTTCGATACATATGTTCGAAAATAAATAATAATTGGATCATAAAAACCACTATCTACCACCAAGAGGAATTATATAGTTCTATCTGTATCTAATCCCCACTACAAGATAGCTATCCACTCTATTACACCAAAATATAAAGATATATATGGAGATAATCACCACACATCCACACAAAAGAAAACCGCGTAGCATTTCTGCTACGCGGTTTCTATACCTACGATAGATTATCATGTAACCCATCGGTTGGGAGGCATATTATTTAGTTGTTTTTACAGCTGCTTTTGGAGCTTGTTGTGGTTGTTGTGCAATCACTTTATCAAGAAGTTCACGAATTTCTTTGTTTTGTGCTTGCAAATCAGCCACTTTGTCTTCAAGAACTTTTACAGTTGCAGGAGATGCTTTAGGAGCTGTAGGAGCATTACCAATACCGATTGTTACACCAGCATTTGCCATTACGCTATGGTCACCACCATAAGCTGCACCAGCATGGATTAATAAATCAGGATTTGCATAATGAGCTACACCCAACGCAGTAGATGTTTTACCTTTGTAAGTACCAACAGCGGCCATAATTTGAGCTTTTTGACCTTCATGGTATTCGATAGGTTTCAATGCTGCCAAAGCTGCTGCATTAGCACCTACAACTTTAACATCACGTTCTACGCTGCTAATGCGGCGAGAGTTTTCTGCGATTTGTGCATCATGTTGAACAAGTGTTGCATGATCTTGTAATGCAATGTTGGAAGCTTTCAAGCTGTAATTTGCAGCTTCTGCTAATGTACTGATATCTTGAGTATTTTTATTTACTTGCAAGCCCAATACATTAACTTTTTCATTGTTTTCTAATGCAATAGCACCAATGTTCTTAGTTAATGTAACATTTTCATCAACTTTAGTGTTTACATCAGCAATGTCTTGAGTATTTTTATTTACTTGTAAACCTAATACACTAACCTTTTCATGATTTTCTAATGCTAGAGTACCAACAGCTTTAGTTAATTGTGCATTTTCATTAACTTGTTTAGCTACTTCAGTTACACGATTATCTACTTTAGTAATATTTGTAACATTAGTATCTACTTTAGCATTTAGAGTGTTGATGTTTGTAGTATTTGTATTAACTTGGTTAGTTACTTTGCTAATATTGCTTGTGTTTGTATTAACTTGGTTAGTTACATTTGTAATATTAGTTGTATTTTGGTTAACAACATTATTGATATTAGCAATATTAGTTGTATTAGTATTAACTTGTTTAGATACGTCGTTAATAACTTTGCTATGTTCATCAACTTTGTTAATTACTTTTTGTACAGTTACATTAGTATTTTGAATTGCTTCAGCATTTTGTTTGATTGCTGCTTTGTTAATATTGATGTTTTCAGTATTATGTTTGATTGCTTCAGTATTAACAGAAACTTGGCTTTGAACATTTTTAATGCGTTCTTCGTTAGCATTTGCTTTTTGAGTATTAGCATTAACTTGTTCTTTCACTTTGTTTACATCAGCGCTTACATTTTGCAAGTTCTTAATTGCTTCAGTATTTTTGCCAACTTGATCTTTCAAACCAGATACATCAGTTTTGATATTGTTGATTACAGTATTTTGGTTATTAACTTTTACGTCAATATCATTAACTTTAGTATCAATATTAGTTACTTTATTGTTAATATTAGTAACTTTGTTATCAATATTTGTAACTTTAGCATCAATATTCTTCACATCGTTTTTAACGTTAATAATATTGTTGTTCACAATATTGATTTTTTGATCAACTTTAGCATTGATGTTTGTGATATCAGCTTTTACTACTGTTACATCAGCTTTAATATTGTTTACATTCTTTTCAACGTTAACAACATTAGCTTTAATGTTATTAATATTGGAAGTATTATTTTGAATGTTTACAGTATTAGCTTGGATGTTGCTATTTTGAGCGTTAATGTTTTGAGTAATATTTTCTACTTTTTGAGCTACATTAACGATTGTAGTATTGCCTTTACCAACTTGACCTTTCAAGGATTCGATAGCTTGAGAGTTAGCATCAACTTTACCGCTTAAGTTATTGATAGCAGTTGTATTGGATTCAATACGACCAGTATTAGCATTTACTTTAGCAGTTACATCAGTAATGTTAGCTGTGTTACCAGCAACTTGTTTGCTAATGTTTGCAATAGCTGTTGCATTGTTAGAAATGTTAGTTGTGTTATTTTTAACTTGTTTGCTTACATTAGCAATAGCTGCTGTGTTATTAGCAATGTTAGTAGAATTAGATTCTACTTTATTGTTAATATTTGCTACATTTGCTTTGATGTCAGTAATAGACTTGCTATTATTAGCAATTGCAGTTGCATTAGCATCAACCTTAACATTTACTTCATTAACTTTGCTGTTAATTGTGTTGTTAATTACTGTATTGTTTTCAGCAATCTTAGCATCAATATTTTGGTCAACTTTGTTAATGATTGTTGTGTTATTTTCATTGATTGCATTAGCAATGTTTTGGTTAATTACAGTGTTGTTATTAGTAATAGCAGTGTTGATATCTTTTCTAATTACTGTGTTGTTAGCTTCAATCTTAGCATTGATTGTGTTTTCAACATTAGTAACTGTTGTACCAACTTGACCTTTTAATGCTTTAATAGCATCTTCATTAGCGCTAATACGTGTAGAGTTATCTACAATGTTACCTTGTAAGTAATCTAAGCGTTCATCATGACGATCTACACGTGCAGTAAGACCAGCTACATCACCTTTAACGCCATCAATCTTAACATTTACATCACCAATCTTAGTATTGATTGTGTTGTTGATTTGCTTATTATTTTCATTGATTTTCACATCAATGTTTTTATCAACTTTGTTAATGATTGTTGTGTTATTTTCATTGATTGCATTAGCAATGTTTTGGTTAATTACAGTGTTATTAGCAGTAATCTTAGTATCAATATTTTGATCTACTTTATTAAGGATTGTAGTATTATTAGCTTCAATCTTGTTATTAATAGTAGATTCGATATTAGTGATAGTAGTTCCAACTTTACCGTTCAATTCAGCAATAGCTTTTGCATTCTTGTCGATAGCAGTTTTGTTATTGCCAATCAATGTACGGTTTTCGATAGCAATTGTACCAGCTACATTGATATCTTTTTCGTTTTGATCTACACGTTTAGTAAGACCATTCAAGTCACCTTTAATGCCGTCAACTTTTACATTTACATTGTTAATAGAAGTTGTATTATTAGCAATATTTGTAGTATTAGCTTTAACACTATCTTCTACTGCTGTGATACGAGTAGAGTTATCTACAATGTTATCTTGTAAGTAGTCTAAACGTTGATCATGACGATCTACGCGACCTTTCAAGCCATCAATATCACCTTTAATACCATCAACTTTAACATTTACATTGTTAATTGTATTGTTAATTGTATTGTTAATTTCCTTGTTGTTTTCAGTAATTGCATTTGTGATATTTTGATTAATTACAGTATTGTTAGCTTCAATCTTAGCATCGATATTTTTATTAATAACTACATTGTTTTCAGTAATTTTGTTATTAATAGTAGTTTCGATATTTTTAACTGTATTGCCAACTTGACCTTTTAATTCATCGATAGCTTTTTTGTTACTAGCAATGTTTGTAGTGTTATTAGCAATGTTTGTAGTGTTATTAGCAATAGCTACTTTGTTATCACCAATGAATTTGCGGTTTTCAAGAGCAATTGTGCCAGCTACGTTGATGTCTTTAGTGTTTTTATCAACTTTAGCAGTAAGATCTTTCAAGTCACCTTTAACGCCGTCAACTTTTACATTTACATTGTTAATAGCTGTAGTGTTATTAGCAATATTTGTAGTGTTGTTTGCGATGTTTGTAGCATTTTCAGTGATACGTTTGCTATTATCAGCAATTGCCACTACATTAGCTTGAATGTTTGTAGCATTGTTAGCAATATTAGTAGTATTATTTTCTACTTTACCATTGATATTAGTGATTTGATTTTTAATATCGTTGATCACTGTAGAAGATTTACCTACTTGACCTTTCAATTCATCAATAGCTTTTGCATTAACGTTAATATTTGTAGTGTTATTGGCAATAGCAGCTTTGTTGTCGCCAATGAATTTACGGTTTTCAATTGCAATTGTACCAGCTACGTTGATGTCTTTTTCGTTTTGTTCTACACGTTTAGTAAGACCATTCAAGTCACCTTTAACACCATCAACTTTAACGTTTACATTGTTGATAGCAGTTGTATTGTTAGCAATGTTAGTAGTATTAGCATCTACTTTTACATTAGTTGCATCAATACGTTTGCTGTTGTCTACAATAGCCTTAGCATTAGCATCAACTTTAACGTTTACGTTGTTAATTGCAGTTGTATTGTTAGCAATGTTAGTAGTATTAGCATCTACTTTCACATTAGTTGCATCAATACGTTTGCTATTGTCTACAATAGCCTTAGCATTAGCATCAACTTTAACGTTTACGTTATTAATTGCTGTAGTATTTTTAGCAATATTAGTTGTGTTATTAGTAATATTTGTAGTGTTATTTTCTACTTTACCGTTGATATTAGTAATTTGTTTCTTAATATCGTTGATAACTGTAGAGGATTGACCTACTTGACCTTTTAACTCATCAATAGCTTTAGCATTGATGTTGATGTTTTTAGTGTTGTTAGCAATAGCAACTTTATTATCGCCAATGAATTGACGGTTTTCCATTGCAATTGTACCTACTACATTAATATCTTTTGCATTAGCTTTCACACCATCTTCAACTACAGAGATACGCGTAGAGTTATCAGCAATATTATCTTGTAAGTAGTCTAAACGTTGGTCATGACGATCTACACGACCTTTAAGGCCATCTAAATCACCTTTAAGACCATTCAAGTCACCTTTAACGCCATCAATCTTAACATTTACATCACCAATCTTAGTATTGATTGTGTTGTTGATTTGTTTGTTATTTTCATTGATTTTTACATCGATGTTTTTATCAACTTTGTTAAGAATTGTAGTGTTATTAGCATTGATTTTAGCATCAATGTTTTGATCTACTTTATTAATGATTGTTGTATTATTGCTGTTGATTTTATTATCAATATTTTGGTTGATAACAGTGTTGTTAGCTTCAATCTTAGCATCGATATTTTTATTAATAGTTACATTATTTCTGTAATCTTGTTATTAATTGTAGTTTCGATATTTTTAATTGTAGTACCAACTTGACCTTTTAATACTTTGATAGCATCTTCATTAGCACTAATACGTGTAGAGTTATCTACAATGTTGCCTTGTAAGTAATCTAAACGTTGATCATGACGATCTACACGTGCAGTAAGACCAGCTACATCACCTTTAACGCCATCAATCTTAACATTTACATCGCCAACTTTTTTGTTGATTGTATTGTTGATTTGAGTGTTATTTTCATTGATCTTTACATCAATATTTTTATCAACTTTGTTAATGATTGTTGTGTTATTAGCATTGATTTTAGCGTCAATGTTTTGATCTACTTTATTAATGATTGTTGTGTTATTGCTATTGATTTTATTATCAATATTTTGGTTGATAACAGTGTTGTTAGCTTCAATCTTATTATCGATAGTTTTATTAATTACTGTATTGTTTTCGTTGATTTTATTAGTAATTGTATTTTCGATATTTGTGATTTGATTGCCAACATGACCTTTTAATTCATCAATAGCTTTTTTATTAGCACCGATAAGTGTACGGTTTTCAATAGCAATTGTGCCAGCTACGTTGATGTCTTTTTCGTTTTGAGCAACGCGTTTAGTAAGACCATCTACATCGCCTTTAACACCATCAATTTTTTGATCAACTTTAATGTTATTAGCATTAATCTTAACATCGATGTTATTGTCTACTTTATTAAGAATTGTAGTGTTATTAGCTTCAATCTTAGCATCGATATTTTTGTTGATTACTGTGTTGTTTTCATTGATCTTATTAGTAATTGTATTTTCGATGTTAGTGATTTGTGTACCAACATGGCCTTTTAACTCGTTGATTGCTTTTTCATTATTGGAAATACGAGCAGAATTAGCATCAATACGTTTACTATTATCTGTAATAGCTTTAACATTAACTTCAGTCTTAGCATTTACATTGTTAATGTTATTGTTAATAACTGTGTTATTTTTTTCAATCTTAGCATCAATATTACCATCTACTTTGTTGATGATTGTAGTATTATTAGCTTCAATCTTCTTATTGATTGTAGTTTCAATATTGGTAATTTGTGTGCCAACATGACCTTTTAACTCATCGATAGCTTTTTGGTTTGCACCGATAAGTGTGCGGTTTTCCATTGCAATTGTGCCAACTACATTAATGTCTTTTGTATTAGCTTTTACACCATCTTCAACAATAGAGATTCGTGTGGAGTTATCAGCAATGTTATCTTGTAAATAGTCCAAACGTTGGTCATGGCGATCAACACGACCTTTAAGGCCATCCAAGTCACCTTTAACACCATTAACTTTTACATCAACCTTGTTAATTGCAACTGTGTTTGCTTCAACTTTATTGTTGATATTAGTGATGTTGTTTTTAATATCTTTAATATCTACTTGAACATTACCAATATTTTGACCAACTTTACCTTTCAAATCAGCAATATCTTTAGTATTGATATTAACTTGATTTTGAGTGTTAGCTACATCAGTTTTAATAGTTTTATTGTCTTTTTCAAGCTCCTGGATGCGACCTTCATGATTAACTAAAACTTTACCTTGATTATCAACTTTAGTGTTTAATTCAGTAATTGCAGTCGCATTTTTGTTGATATTTGTAGTGTTATTAGTAATGTTAGTAGTATTAGCATCAACTTTTGCACTTACATTATTAACTGTATTGTTGATATTTGTGATATCAGTTTTAACAGCATTGATCTTAGTATCAACATCATTATTTACTTTATTAATAATAGTTGTGTTGTTAGCTTCAATTTTAGAATTAATTGTTTTGTTAACTTCACTAATAATGTTAGTTTTGCTATCGTTGATTTTAACATCTACATTGTGATTAACTTCGTTGATAATCTTAGTGTTATTTTCATTAATCTTATTATCAATTGTAGTGTTAATATTATTGATTGTTGTGCCAACTTTACCTTTCAATTCATCGATGGCTTTTTTGTTCTCGTTGATAGCTTTTTTGTTATCACCGATAAATTTACGGTTTTCCATGATGAAAGTATTATTAGCATCAATATTTTGGGTGTTATTTTCAACTTTAGCAGTTAAATCAGCAATAGATTTACTATTATTGTTAACATTAACAGTTAAATTATCAATTGCTTTTTTATTGTTGTTAACTTTAATATCAACGTTGTTGATATTTTGATTGA